>JAWOEO010000164.1:0-3756 GCA_046482755.1 Halohasta sp.
CGCATCGCGCCGGGCGCTGACCCAGGCGCCACGCCCGGGCAGACGCTCTTTCAGATCGGGAACGACGTCGCCCTGCGGGCTCACCGCGAAGCGGATGAGCTCGTCGGGTTCGCGCACCTCGCGGGTGGCGATACAGGTTCGACGTTGTTCACGACGCGGCACGCGTGCGCCTCCTTCACCGCCTCGGGGCGGTCACTGGTCATGATGACCGGGCAGGCCCTGACGGGCCCGCTCACCGGTCCGTTTCCACGTTCTCACCGGCCTGCAGGGCGGTGTCGTCCGCTGCCGTCTCGGCCGCGTCACTCACCTCTGCCGCCTCGCCTTCCTCAGCATCGACAGTCTCTGCTTCCTCCGTCGCGGACGCCGAGGGCAAACACGAACTGACTGACGAGATCCTCTTCGACGCAAAGCTCGTCATCGACGACTACGAGCAGACGACCCACTCCGGAGAGATCAACGTCCCCTGGAGCGAGGGTGTGCTCACCGACGAGGACATCTACGGCGCGATCGGCGAGATCGTCGTTGGAGAGGTACCCGGCCGGACCGACACAGATGGTATCACCGTCTTTGATTCGACCGGGCTTGCGGTCCAGGACGTGGCGGCCGCTCGCGTCGTCTACGAACACGCCGACGAGAACGACAACGGCTATCCCTTCGATCTGGTCGGTCTCAATGCCTGAGTTCCGATCGACGACACCGCAGCGTCCCGGTCGGTTTCAATAATAAAAGTACGTTAGAGTACGTTCTGCCCGCGGATGCTTTTGCCCAGCCACAACAGGGCCCACACCGCAGCAATGACCGGCAACATCGGGAGGATGAGTATCAAGAGCAACCCGATCAAAACGAGACCAATGAGGTCCATCTCACGGTCCGGACGATCGCCACGGCGGGTGCTCACCGATCGGTACAGCTTCGAGGTGTACGGTTTGCTCTCAGTGCTTTGCGCCATACCAATCATAGGGGCTCTGGATGGTTAAACACCGACATGCTCGATCGAGAGCGTCCTCCTCGATCGGCTACTGGCTACACCCGTCGAAAGTCGAGTCAGATGGCATGTCTCGGAGTGTTCCGTCAGCGCCGATCCGTACGGTCACTGAGTAACACTCACCTCCATCCGTGGGGTAGGTCCGCTCGATCGAACCACCTGACTGCAGCGTTGCGACGACCGTGTACTCGGCTGGGTCGGTTGGAATTCCGTCTGCACTCGTGAGTACCGGCTGGGGCTCGTCGGCCGGTGGCACCTCGCGATCGATCTCGAACACAGGTTCCCCGCCAGTCTCGATCTCGACGCGGAGCGAATGGGGCTGATCGTCTGCATTCAATAATACGAGTTCGCCGATACGGGTCCGGGATGGCCGTAGCGTCCCAGCACACCCAGCAAGGGCCGAAAGGAGACCACAGCCGAGCCACGCGATCGTCATTCGGCGGGAAACCGGCATAAGAGGGGAGTGAGCACGGCAGCGAGTAATATGCTGCGGAATTGCTGAATACGACACTCGACAAAACAGCTATGTCGATTTGGCCGTGTTGTAGTGGTATGGTCCTCGATGCGCTCATCTCCCTCCCGAGCAAGCTTCGATCGGCCGTCCGAAACCGCGTCTTTTCCTCGGCGATCGAGCGCCGCGAGTGGTACGCGACGGTAGCCGACGACTGTCAACTCGTCATCTGGACCTGCGAGCGGAGCCAGCCGGAACATGTAGACGTCCGATACCTCCGTGGAGCGTGTTTCGAACTACTCGCCCGGCTCGACAGTCGCCTCGCTACGGTCCCGCCGACGGTTGACGAGGATGTCGAATCGACCGTCAAGGAGCTCCGCGATCGCGCGCGCAGACGGGTAAACACTGGGCGACTCCACCGCGCCGATCCGGCAGCGTTCGAATCGATAATCACAGAGCTCCACTCACTGGAGGCGCGGTGTCGGCTTCGCGCAGAGGGGTTGACGTCGCCTGACGAGGAGGGATCGATCGCCTCCACACCGCACGGAGAGGTGGACGCGTAGCGACGGTCGTTCCTGCTGCGGCCATGTCAGGCCGTCCCGTCGGATGGAAAGGTATAGGACGCAAACGCGACCACGTTGGTATAAACAGATGAACGACGACGGCTACGACCACCGATCGGTCGAACGACGCTATCAGGAGGCGTGGGACGAGGCTGACGTCTACCGGACCCCCGACGACGTGTCGGATCCGACCTACGTCCTCGGGATGTACCCGTACCCCTCCGGGGAACTCCACATGGGCCACGTCCGAAACTACACGATCACCGACGCGTACGGGCGATTCAATCGAATGCGCGGCGAGGACGTACTCCACCCAATGGGGTGGGACGCGTTTGGGCTGCCCGCCGAAAACGCGGCCAAGGAACGCGACACCAACCCCCGCGATTGGACGTTCGACTGCATCGACACCATGCGCAGGCAGATGGAGTCGATGGGATTTGGGTACGACTGGGATCGCGAAATCACCACCTGCACGCCAGAGTACTACCGCTGGAACCAGTGGCTATTCGGCCGGCTCCACGAGGAAGGACTGGTCGAACAGCGCGACGCCGAGGTCAACTGGTGTCCCGACTGTGAGACCGTCCTCGCGGACGAGCAAGTCGAAGGCGAGGCCGAACTGTGCTGGCGATGTGACACCCCCGTCGAACAGCGTGAGCTCGAACAGTGGTTCCTGAAGATCACCGAGTACGCCGATGAGTTGATTGACACGCTCGATGAGCTGAAGGGATGGCCAGATTCGGTTAGACAGATGCAGCGCAACCGGATCGGCCGCCAGTACGGGACAACGCTACCGTTCGAGATCGACAGCCACGGCACCGTCGAGGCGTTCACGACCCGCGCAGACACGGTCTACGGTGCGACTTTCTTCGCGCTCGCGCCAGATCACCCAATCAGCCAAGAGCTGATCAAGACGGACGACGCGGTCCACGAGTTCATCCACCACGAGGCAGACCCCGAAGGCGACGAGCCCAACGGCGTTCGGACGGATCTGACAGCGACGAATCCCGTGACCGGCGAAGAGCTGCCGGTGTTCGTCGCCGACTTCGTCCTCTCGGACGTGGGGACCGGCGCGCTGATGGGCGTACCCGGCCACGACGATCGCGACCACATCTTCGCGACGAAGATGGGCGTCGATATTGTTCCCGTGATCGCCCCGGGCGACGAGGGCGATGTTGACGTAAGCGAGTCGGCGTTCACCGACGACGGCGTGTTGATCAACTCCGGAGAGTACAGCGGGCTGGACAGCGAGACCGCCCGCAAGGAGATCACCGAAGACACCGAAGGCGCGGAGCTGACCACCCAGTACCGCCTGCGTGACTGGGGAATCTCCAGACAGCGCTACTGGGGGACGCCGATCCCGGTTGTCCGGTGTTCGGAGTGCGGTCCCGTGCTCGTGCCCGAGTCTGAGTTGCCCGTCGAGTTGCCCGAGTTCGTCAACACGACCGGCAATCCGCTGGACGCGGCGACTGACTGGAAGGAGACGACCTGTCCGGAGTGTGGTGGTGAGGCCGTCCGCGAGACTGACACAATGGACACGTTCGTCGACTCCTCGTGGTACTTCCTGAGATACGTCTCCCCGGAGTTGACGGACGCGCCGTTCGACCTCGATCGAGCCAACGACTGGATGCCGGTCGATCAGTACGTCGGTGGAATCGAACACGCCGTTATGCACCTGTTGTACAGTCGCTTTATCACCAAATTCTTCGCCGACGCCGAGGGGCTCGAACAACGCGAGCCGTTCACCAACCTGCTCGCAC
>JAWOEO010000168.1:0-5485 GCA_046482755.1 Halohasta sp.
TCGGCGGATCCTGCTCTGTCTCTACCTTCGCTTTGGTTCATACAAAGTGTGAGGGTTCCTTAAGGCTTGAATCCAATTCTTTTTCTTTTCATGAATTCCTGCCTTTCAAATGAGGATTTCTTGAGTTTTTGAAGGTATTCAAATATTAATTTGATTTTCTCATCATGATCCAGTCCTTTGTTTTCCAGGTCCATGAGTTTCTGGAGAATGTTCTTATTTGGGAGAAGCTGTTCTCGCATTCTAGTAAATATTCTTTATTATCTGGATATTTACCAAAATCGCTCTTTCACTGTTAAGTACGCTGGAAAGCATCGCCACTCCTTGTTCAGAAAAAACCAAAGGGGTCTTCCTTATACCCATCTTCTCTCTATTGGATATCACAATCTGTGATTTCCAATTCTCTAATTCCTCTGATGTCATCTGAAACATAAAATCCATAGGGAATCTCTGCAGATTCCTTTTTACTGCCTGAGACGGTGACGTTGACCGAATCCTGTGCGGTCGAGATCGAATCGAGGTCCAGCGTCTCCGGCGTCGACGAGCCGCCGCCCCCGCCGCCGTGTTTCCGGCGGACGCTCTGGGCGGCCTCCTCCAGCGGCACGTCGAACTCCAGCAGCGATTCCAGATCGGCTTTGACCTCCTGTTTGTCGACGCCGAGAGCGGAGGCGAGCTCCTCGGCTTTGGTATCTGCGTCCATCGTCTCTCCGTTCGGCAGCCGACACTAAAAACCATGTGCGCACTCCCGGAGTTGCCGGGGTCGCTGCGGGGAACTGCTAAGTGGGTTCCCCCGCATCGTGGGGGTATGAGCAGCACCGAAGCGTTCACCTACACGACTCGCATCGAAGACGGCAACACCATCATCGAGGTCAGCGGCAAACACGATGTCGCCTTCGTGATCCAGTCGGCCAGCGGCGAACGCATCTACTTCCCGCCGGAAGATATGTCCGAGAAATCAGACGAAGAACGGGACAGTCCGTATCAGAGTCGGGACAGCCCATACCAGTCGGACAGCCCCTACCAGTCGGACAGCCCCTACCAGCCGAGCGACGACCCGGAAGTGAGCACGCGCGGTGTCACCGAAACCCGGAGTGGGTTCCGCATCACCCACCCGGAGCCAGCCGCCGAGATCACGCTGTTCCGTGAGTCGACGCCCGCCGTCGAAGCGTAACCGACAGCAATTCGTTCCGAGATCTGTCCTGGTTTCTCCACAACCAGAAAAGCGGTCTCAGAGTCGACCGGTCTATGACAAGACGGTGTTGTAGACGTCGACTAGGTCGTCGGCGACCTCGTCCCACGTTCGGGGCTCGTACTCCGGCGGTCCTTCGCGGGCGAGTGCCTCGTCGATCCCGCGGGCGATCGAATCGGAGTCGACCGTCACTTCGACCAGACAGCCGTCGGGAAGCGTCTCTCGAACACCGCTCGGAGTTGCGACGACCTGTGCGCCCGCTGCAAGGGCTTCAGTAATCGTCAGGCCGAACGGTTCGGCCCGCGACGGCGAGATGAACACGTCGGCGGCGGCGTAGTAGTCGCCGAGTTTCTCCTCGGGAACGTAGCCAGCGAACTTGATACGGTCTTCGAGACCGAGCAGTTCGGTAAACATCTTCAGGTGTTCGGTCTGGTGGCCCGATCCACCGAGGACGAGCGTCGCGTCGGTGTTTTTGATCTTGTCCATCGCATACAGCAGGTGGCTGATCCCCTTCTGATCGGTGTGTCGACCGACGAACAACAACATCGGCCCCTCGATGCCGAGATCGGCCTTTACGTCGAAGCCGGTGGTCTCAAGCGACGAAAAGCCGTTATGGACGACGTGTGAGTCGACCTCGTACTGTTCGATCACGTCCTGTCGAGTGAGATCGCTGACGCAGATCAGGACGTCCGACTGTTTGGCGACTCGGCGTTCGGTCTCGACCTCGCGTTCGGGTGGGTTGATGTTGCGGTCGCTCGACAGCGAGTGGAACTCCGAGACCCACGTGGCGTCGGTCTCGCGTTTGGCCCGCAGCCCCGGCCCATAGCCGAACCAGTCGTTGGTGTGGGCGATATCGGCCTCGTCTGCCAGTTCGACGAACCGGTCGCTCATCCGACCGACGCGCGTGATGATGTCGCCCTCGCCGGTCGGGACGCTGTGGATGCCCTCCCGATCGTCGGGGGCGTACTCGGCCGGCAACAGGAGTTCCAGTTCGGCGTCCTTCTGCTCGAAGGCTTCGAACACTTCGCCAACCCACGTGTCGAGACCGCCGGTGACGTTCGGTGGGAACCCCCAGCCTAGCATAAGTATGCGCGGATCCATACCGTGGGATTCGACTGACCCCCACTTATCAGTTGGCCCGTTTGAGATATTCGATCATTGCCAATAGCTACAGGGGCCACGTCGGGGAGTACGCTGGCCGGACCGAAACGCCGAAGCGGTCGACGGCCGATGTCGGGACATGGATATCGTCGTCAACGCCGCGATGAGCGCCGACGGAAAGCTCTCCTCGCGTCGCCGCGAGCAGATCGAGATCAGCGGCCCCGAGGACTTCGACCGCGTCGACCGCATCCGACAGACGGTCGACGCCGTCGCCGTCGGCATCGGCACCGTGCTGGCCGACGATCCACACCTCACACTCGACGACCCCCAGCGACAACAGCAGCGACGCGAGCAGGGCCGGCCCGCGAATCCGGCGCGGGTCGTCGTCGACTCCCGCGGCCGAACCCCGCCGGATGGCCGGATCTGCGACGATGCCGCACCGACCTACGTCCTCGTCTCGTCGGCCGCACCCGACGAGCGGCGCGAGGCACTGCGCGAGGCTGGCGCGGAGCTGATCGTCGCCGGCGACGAGCGCGTCGACCTACCAGCCGCGTTCACCGACCTCGAAGCCGCCGGTATCGAGCGCCTACTGGTCGAAGGTGGTGGCGAACTGATCTTTTCAGTCATTGAAAACGACCTTATAGACAGACTAACGGTGTATATCGGCTCGCTCGTCATCGGCGGTCGGGACGCGCCGACGCTCGCCGACGGCGATGGGTTCGTCGAGGGGTTTCCACGGCTCTCGTTAGAGGCCGTCGAACGGGTCGACGACGGTGTTCTCCTCGAATATATCGGTGGTTCTTGATTATACAACACTATGAACAAAGGGCTGATACTCGGTTAGGTGTCTACCTGACACATCCCTGCAACTGTTATACCGTTCCAGCCTGTAGGGATGGACATGAGCACCACAACGACCTCCGAGCCGATTCACGTCGAAGACGAAAGCCACTTCGAAGAACTCGTCGACGCTCATGGGCTGGTTCTCGTCGACTACTACGCCGACTGGTGTGGCCCCTGCAAGATGCTCGAACCGACTGTCGAGGAGATCGCCGACGAGACCGACGCTGCAGTACTGAAGGTAGATATTGACGAGCTCCAGGCGTTCGCCAGCTCGAAGGGGATCCGCAGCGTTCCCACGCTGGAGTTCTACCACGACGGCGAGTCGGTCGACCGCGTGATCGGCGTCCAAGAGAAGGACGACCTCATAGACGCACTCGACGAAGCCGCCGCCTAACGACGATCGATTCGCTGGGCGCGACGAAGCGAATCAGGCAACCCGTGCGAAATCCAACCGGTGACCGGTGAGCGCCTCGTGGTCGGCCGCACGCTGTTTTGCGGCCGCGGCCGACTCGACGACCTGCTCTTCGGCGCACTCTCGGCAGACGAGGTGGTACAGTGGGGACTCGGACATCGAATCTATCGTCCCGGGAGATGATCTTAGTTAGCGACTGGTTTTCGAACAGTAGGGACTGGCTACGGCATCAGTCGACCCCGTCCCAGAACGCCGCGAGTTGGTCGGCGAGGAACTCGGGTGTGAGCCGGTCGAACTCCTGCTGTTCTTGGGCCGACAGGAAAGGCCGCACCGACCGCGGCCGGTCGGGGAGGTATCGCTCGCCGACGAGGATCCGGACGCCGCACTCCTCGGGGCCGCGCAACACGCGGCCGATCGCCTGCCGCACCTGTCGGACCGCCGGGACTGTCAGCGCATAGGGGAAGGCGTTGTCGACACCGAACCGGTCGCCGTAGGCGTGTCTGACCGCCTGCACACGGGGCGAACCGATGTTGACCAGCGGGACGCCGAAGACCGCACAGGTGTGGAGCTTCTCGCCGTCGTAGTCGACACCCTCGGTCAGGGTCCCTCGTGTGCTGGTGACCAAGACGCTATGCTCGTCGCCGAAGAACCGATTTTTGCGTCGTTGGGTCTCCTCGTGGCTCGACGATCGGTCGAGGACCACGGGTTTGTCGACCGACTCCCGGAGGCGACCGGCGGCCCACTCGGCTTCAGCGTAGTTCGGGTACGCCAAGAGAACGTTGCCGTGGCTGCGGGCGATCTCACGGCCGGCGTAGGCGTAGCGCTCTCTGGTCTCGTTGTGATTGTCGGGCGTCGGCGGCCCCCGGTTGCGGGCGGTAAAGGCCATGGCGTCGACGATCCAGCTTTCGCGGTTCGATGCCGGAAACTGCAGGTCGTAGCTCCGGCGGTCGACGCGGCGTGTGGCTCCCTCGTCGTCCGGCGAGCGGGTCGACAGCGACTGGAGCCCGGAGACGGCCTCGAAGATCGGGATCGGTTCGAGGGTCGCGCTCATCAGGATCCCGCCGCCGAACTCCCCGAGGATCTCACGGACCTGTTCGGAGGGGATGCAGTTGTACATCACCAGCGAGGCGTTGTAGACGTTCTGCCACGGATAATCGGGCTCGCGGTACTCGTTGTCCGTGGGTTCGAGGGTGATCTCGCGGAAGAACGCGGTGTGATCGCGGTGCCACCACCGGTCGAAGAGGACGCCGGTGGCCGTACAGACACAGTCGCGGTCGATCCCCTGCTGTGCGCACACGTCCTCGACGGCTGCCCCGACCGCCCCCAGCGTGCGGAAGAAGCCCCCGGTGTAGCCCGCCCCCTCGGCCCACTCGGTGAACGCGTCCCGTTCGTCGACTGCGGGATCGCGGAGTTCGAGTTCGACCCGCTCGTCGGGCAGTGTTTCGGTGATGAATCCGGTGCCGTAGCCGTCGAACCGCTCGCCGAGGGCCGTCTCGACCCGTTCGTCGAGCCAGTCGATCGCCTCGCCGTAGAACCGGTGGGCACGTTCGAGTGCCTCGTAGGGCACGTCGTGGTCGGCCAGCAGCGACTCGATCCGCTCGCGGTTGTCGGGGTGTTGGCGGGCCCGTTCGAGTAGCGTCCCGAGGTCGCGCCGGGCCTGTTTGAGCGTCACCCGGCCCACGGTGTCGCTCAGCAGATCCCGGACGCGTTCTTCGAGCCGGTGGGCCTCGTCGACGATCACGAGCGTCCGCTCGTCGAGGATCGACTCGGTGAGGTGGCGGGTCCGACTGTCGAAGAGGTGATTATAGTTGCCGACTACCACGTCGGATTTGGTAAAATAAAATTAGAACCTGGAGAAAAAGAATGGTTGAACTTAGAAATTGACTATCAGGATCTTGCTTATTATCATCCAAAAGAAGGCTGGATTGTGGAAAGTGATCATT
>JAWOEO010000225.1:0-6379 GCA_046482755.1 Halohasta sp.
TGAGCTTGTCGATCTCGTCGAGAATGATGAGGACGACGTCGAACCGCTGGTCGAGGATGCGCCAGAGCCGTTTGTAGTAGGTCGACGTGCTCAGGCCCTTGTCGGGAATGTTGATCTCGGTTTCCTCGACTGCGTTGACGCTGTCGGCGATCGTCTGGACGGCCTGAGTCTCGGTGGTGTCCTGGGCGCAGTCGACGTAAGCGAACGTCGCGGTGACACCCTCGTCGCCGGCGGTCTCGATGAGCCGGCGGGAGACGTACTTGGCACAGAGGGATTTGCCGGTCCCGGTCTTGCCGTAGATCAGGACGTTGCTCGGGCTCTGCCCGAAGATGGCGGGGTTGACCGCGGTGGCGAGCTGGGAGATCTCGTCGTCCCGGCCGACGATCCGCCCCTCGCCCGGCAGGTGGCTGATCTCCAGCAGTTCCTTGGTGGCGAAGATCGGATCCTCACGGGTAAAGAGATCGTCCGCGGTCTCAGACATACTCCAAGACACCGGGTTTCCGGTGAAATGGGTTTCCCTTTGAGCGCCGAGACACACACACCACGTTTCCGGTGAAATCGGCTCCGACGGTGGGGGTGGAGTCGAAACGAGGGATGGACAACGGACGATACGACCGGGTGGTCGACACTCACACGAACCCGACTCGAATACGGACGACAGCGCTCACCTGCCGACAGCGACACCAAACCCATCGCCGTGACAAACAGCGGATCGCACGCAGCAACGGTACGCACGGGTCATCGAACGATGACTGTAAGAGAGCTAATGACTCGAATAAAGGTGGAGTGTTTCGACTCGACCCACTATGCGTAGTATTACTAATATATATGCGAGTAGTTTACTGGACTTTTGGTAGATGGACAATATAAAGACACCTATTTAGTTGAATTAATTCTAGTACAAATGAATAAATATTGGACAAATAACCGGAGCAAAGCCGGAGTCGACCCAACCCATCGGCCCTCGTTCGCGGGCCGTTTCACCGGAAACGTGGTGTGTGTCTCAGCGGCCGTCTCGTTCGTTTCACGCCGAGCACACTCCCTTCCAGCACAAGTCAGTCTCCCACTCTCCGTCGACATCCCGAACCGGAATTTCCGACGTATCGGTCGTAGAAGCCCTGCTACGTCCGTTGAGCGACGGCGATGCCGACACGAACCGCATGAGGAGCGATTGGTTCACCTCTGCCGGTTTCATCGGAAACCCGGTGTGGGTGGTTGTCTCGGGGCATCGGCCCGGTGTCGACGGCGGGCGGATTTCACCGGAAACCCGGTGTGGGTCGCTGTACCGACGGTGTGGCGACGGCATGACCGAGGTCCACGTCGACCGTCACGTTAGTTTCACACTGGACCTGCGCGAAGCGTTCGTACCGACACCATCAACTCGACTAGATTATACAGTGACAAATCAGATAGCCGATGTTTGTGATGCGCAGCGAAACATACCAGCAGTACGGACGCAAAGGGTGTCTGAAGGGGTAGATTAATTACTGTTGGTTAGAGTGAACATACCGTATGAACAGCGGGTTCGATGGGGGACGATCCACGAGGGGTATCGGCGACCGACCGACTGTGGCCACTACGGTGCGTTCGCGGGGGGTGTAGCGATGCCGAAAACGACTGACTCCGTGATATTCTCCGATATCGAGCGGGAGATCCTCGAAACCGCGCTCCGGAACCCGGAACTGTCAAACAGCGAGATCGCCGACCGAACCGGCGCGCGACTCACACTGGTGCGGGACACCCGCCGGACCTACGAGGACGAGGTCGAACTCTCCGAAGCGGCCGCAGAAGCCGCCGAGGCTGCCGACACGGCCGAGCCACCGGCAGGCGTCGACGACGATCTCAGCGAGGCCCAAGTAGCGATCCTCAACGCGCTGCAGGCCGATCCCACGCTGTCGAACGCCGAGGTCGCCGAGGAAACCGGCGCTCGTATCGCACTCGTCCGTGACACCCGCGCCGAGTACGGCGAGCCCGTCACAGCCGCCGAGTCCGCAACCGAAGACGACACCGACGACGCTGACACCGACAGCACCGACACCGACGACGGACCATCCGAGGCGCAGGCTGCAATCCTCGGGTTGGTGGCAGACGAGCCCGAACTCTCGAACGCCGAGATCGCCGACCGAACGGGAAGCCGGATCACACTTGTCCGGGACACCCTCCGGGAGTACAGTACCGACGACATAGCTGACACCGATACCACGAGCGACGCCGGAGGATCGGCCAACACAGGATCGACGCCGGAGGTCGACACCGAGGCGTTCTCGCCGACGCAGGTCGAAATCATCGAGACCGCACTCGAGGACCCCGAGCTGACCAACGCCGAGATCGCCGACGAGACTGACACCCGAATCACGCTCGTCCGCGATACGATCAGCGCCTACGAATCGGATGGTGACGGGAGCGACACCACCGAGAGCGGCGAGGCGGATACAGAATCCGACACGGGAGACGGATCCGACACCGTGGACGTGCTGGCCGACGTCGACACCGACGCCTTCTCCGCAACGCAGCTCGATATTCTCGAAACCGCCCTCCGAAATCCCGAGTTGACCAACGCCGAGATCGCCGAGGAGACCGAGACTCGGATCACGCTCGTCCGCGATACACTGTTCGACTACGAGTACGACGAGAAGCCGTGGGCGGGCGACGTCGACGAGGGCGACGACGATGACGGTGAGTCGGACGAGGAGTCGGTCACCGAGTCGACGCCGACGACAGACGAACCGGAACTCCCGGAGACCACCGCTTCAGACCTCCTCTCGACGGCCGAACGGGAAATCCTCGAAACCGCACTCGAGGACCCCGAGCTGACCAACGCCGAGATCGCCGACCGAACCGGCACTCGGATCACGCTCGTCCGCGACACCCGGCAGACCTACGAGGACGCCGTCGACCTCGCCGAGCCGACCGACGACGCGGAGGCCAGCGAAACATCGGCCGGCAGCGAGCCCGAGAAACTGCCGGAGACAACCGACTCGGACCTGCTGTCGGATGCCGAGCGAGCGATCCTCGAAACCGCACTCGACGATCCCGAGCGAACCAACGCCGAGATCGCCGACGAAACCGGTACTCGGATCACGCTCGTCCGCGATACCCGGCGAACCTACGAGGACGCCGTCGACCGCGCCGATGACGACGAAAGAGCGGACGCGGCGGCCGCCGACAGTACCGAACGTACCGACGATGCGGCCGAGACTGCCGATTCGACCGACCCAGCCAGCGGTTCGGAGGGTGGAGTCAACACGGGGCTGATCGTCCTCCTCCTGATCGGATTGCTGTTGGTGATCGTCCTCGCCGTTTCGGTGCTCTGAGCGTGGCTGCCGCCGCGACGGTGGCCGTCGGCTGCCGGCGATACGGTCAGAGAGCGAAATCGTTTTAGTTGCCGCTTGAAGATTTATTATAATGAATCGTGATGGTGAGCGGACGGTCCTTATCGTCGACGACGAGGAGGATCTCGCCGAGTTGTATGCCCACTATCTGGAGGACGACTACGAGACGCGGATCGCGCTGACCAGCGGCGAAGCGCTCGTCGAACTCACACCGGCGGTCGACCTGATGTTGTTGGACCGCCGGCTGCCGGGGATGTCCGGCGACGAACTGCTCGCCCACACCGAAGACTGGGAGGTCGACTGTCAGGTGATTCTGGTGACGGCCGTCGACCTCGATACGGACATCATCGAGATGCCGTTCGACGGCTATCTCACCAAACCGATCTCCAGCGACGAACTCCGAACGGCCGTCGAACAGGCGTTTCTGGTCGACCAGTACGAGGACCTCCTGTTGGAGTACTACACGCTCCGCAAGAAGTACGCCGCGCTCGATGCGGAGCTTTCCCCAGAGGAGACCGACAGCAACGGCTTCGACCGGCTCGAAACCCGGTTGGACACCGTCGCAGGCGACATCGAGGCGACCCTCGATCGGTTTCCCGACTCCGAACTGAGCGAGGCGCTCCGCGATCTCCACCGCTAATCGGGCGTCGACCGCGGGCCGCGCGTAGACAACAGCCGGTCGCCGAAACATAGCGTTCGACCACGGGAGAATTATATTCTATGTCTGCTCATAAGAAATAAATTTTAGTACTTAAATGTTTCGACGTTTTCAACCGTAATTCGGCGCAATCCGGGTCGACTACTGGCCCGATTGATGTACAGTCTACGCAAATGACCGGTTGCCGATGCGCCGAAACACGATCATCGCACTCGTCGTGACAGCCTGTCTGTTCGTGGCTGTTCCAGCGATGGCGACGACAGGTGGAGCACAGACCGCCGACGAAGACACGGAGCTGAACGGGACCGACGATGCGCTGAACGGCACCGAGACCACCGAGAACGGGTCCGATGTCGGTGACGACACCGAGCCGAACGACACGTCGACCGAGCCCGCATTCACGGTCGATGCGACGCTCGACAACGAGACGGTGATCGTCTCGGTGACCTCGAACGAGACGGCCGTCGACAACGCGTCGGTCGCGGTCAACGGCACCGATGCGGGCACGACCGACGACAACGGGACCCTCCGGTTCGATCTCGACACCCAGTCGAGTTTCGAGATCGCGGTGACCGCCGACGGTGAGACCCAGTCGACGACCTACGAGGTTGTCGGCGGGGAACTCATCACCCACGCGAGCGCCGAGGACGCACAGGAGGTCCCCGAGACGGCCGCCGATCAGGTGTCGACGATCCAACAGCTGCTCTCGGCGTTCCGGAACGGCGAGTTCGAGCAACTCGGGCCGATCGTCTCGGAAGCCGCCGGCGGTGGCCCACCGGCAGACATCGGCAACGGATCGGGTAACACACCGGCCAACGCGGGACCGCCCGCAGACGCCGGTAACGGGTCGGGCACCCCACCAGCGGACGCGGGCAACAGTTCGGGTAACGGACCGGGCAATGCGGGCCCACCGGCAGACGCCGGTAATGGATCGGGCAACGCACAGGACCGGGCAGGCAACGGTTCAGGCACCCCACCAGCGAACACTGGTACTGGAGCGGGCACCGACGGTGACGACGTCGACCGCGGCAACACCGACTCGGATCGCGGCGACGCCGACCGCGGTCCCGAGAACTCGGACCGTGGCGGCAACGATGGCTCTCAGGACGCGGGTAGCGGGCAGGGCAACGGGCAGGGCGCTGGTGGCCGGTAGCTTCCATCGGTCGACAGCGACTGTCGAAGCGGACACGAACGCACCCCATCTGCGAGTATCGTAGATCGGCCACCGGCTACTCGCACCGGGCACCCGCCACCAGCGGAGACAGGCACCGGGCAGTCAGCGACCGACGCTCACCCTCGCTGGGCACTCGAACCACACCCACCCCACACCCACTCTACACGGGACCGTCCCGCAATCGGTCGACTACGCTTTTTGTTACCGCCCGGAGGATCGTTTTTGCGAATCGGGGCAATCTCCTCCCGGAGCCAAACAGCTAAGTGAGTGACACACGTTATCACGAACCAGTATGGCCTCAGCACAGAGCACCGACGACGAGTTGTTCGACGAGTTCCTTTCGGCGAACGGGCACGAAACGACGCCGGCAGGCTGGGACCACTCGTATAACAAAAAGCAGTGTCCGGAGTGCGGAGGCATCCACGACGACGACGCCCGGCAGTGCAGCGTCTGCGGCTGGTTCCCCGAGCGGTAGCCGGGTCGTTCGTCGACGCGCCGAAGTCACGTCGTTTATCAGGTCGGGGCCCGTGTTCGTGTTACAATGAGTACCACGGACGTGGAGATCACCCGGCTGTTCGGCGGTCCCGGCAGCGGGAAGACGACTGCGTTGCTCGACCGCGTCGAGACGATCCTCGAAGACGACAGCGTCGACACCCGCGATATCCTGGTCGTCTCCTACACACGGGCAGCGGCCGCCGAGATCCGCGAGCGACTCGCCGAGCGGCTCGACACAAGCCCTCGCAAACTGCAGGGCAACGTCTGTACGATGCACGCCAAGGCCTACGAGTTGCTGGATCTCTCCCGCGGCGATGTCGTCGGCGAGGACGACAAACAGGAGTTCTGTGAGGAGTTCGGCCTCGAGTACGAAGACGAATACCAGAGCGGCGGCCGCCGAACCGCCCGGTCGACCACCCTGGGCAACAAGATCATCTCCACCAGCCAGTGGCTCCAGCGAACCCGCCGGGAGGTCGCCGACTGGTACGACGTCCCCTTCCAGTGGAACGTCGAGGAGGTCCGACTTCCCCCGGAGATCGACCCCAACGCCCAGGAAGGCAACAAGTACACGCCGACGTGGACCGCCGACGACAACCGGGTCGACATCCCCGAGGCGATCCGCGCGTGGCGCAACTACAAGGGCGAACACGGACTCGTCGGCTTCGCCGACATGCTCGAACGCCTCAAACAGCGCTCGCTGCTGCCCAATGTAGACTACCT
>JAWOEO010000233.1:0-4895 GCA_046482755.1 Halohasta sp.
GGGAGGCAATCCACGAGTCGGTGGCTGTCGGTCTCCGTGGCCTCTACTGGTCTACTCGGCGTCGACCGTTTCGTCCGCAGGATCTCGTCGCTCGTCGGCTGCCGGCGGCTCCGGATCATCGTCGGTACCGATGACCGTTTCGACGATCTCGAAGTCGCGGTTCCGGTAGCTGACGACCATCCGATAGACGACGACGTAGCCGATGCCGGTCGCAACGACGGCCAGTACGAGGTTCCCGACCCACAGCCGAATCAAGACATCCCGGCCGGCATCCAGCGAGATGGCCGTCCCTTCGATCCCCTCGACCGGCCCGACAAGTAGGATCCCGAGGGAGAGACTGGCTCCGTACACACCCCATTTGACCGCCGGGTTGAGAACCAGCACCGAGGCGAACAGCGCGATCCGATTGATCCGTGTAAAGAAGTACGAAAGGATGACAAACAGGACGAGACCGGTCCCGAGCGTCGGGAGCATCGTGATGAAGACGCCAAGCGCGAAGCTGCCGGCGACCTCCGGCGGGGTGTGGTCGGCGGCAAACGACTCCCGAACCCCCTCTCGGATTCGGTCGACGTACCGCTTCGTCCGCTCGCGCATGCGGATCATACGCTCGGGTACAGCAAAAGGACATAGGGTATCGTGTGCTGGTTACTATCCGGTTGTGTTCGATGATGTACTCGGTAGCAGTCTGGCCAACAGCGACATGATGGGGGCCGCCGTGGTCCCCCCAAGGCGGTATCGCGTTCGCGCGAGCCAGTTTGCCGTCTTCCTCCAGCAGCCACCCGCTCGATCCGGCGATCGGTCACGCTGCGAGACGTGCGGAGACTGCCATGAGCACACGAGAACCTCATCCACCGCGGCTGAGTGCCCCGCTGGTGCTGTCCCCTGCCAGCCACCGGCCTCACCGCTGCAGACGACCCTCACGTGTACCGACTCACAGACGACCGCCGACCGCCGACCGAGCCCGGTCGACACCTTCCCTTCCACCGAGGCGAGATCATGTCTGAGTCGACCGAGAGATCCCTCGACGAGGTGCTGTCGGTACTCGACGCCTGGCACCTCGTCGTCGTCTCGAACCGCCAGCCCTACCGCCACACCTACGACGCCGACGGCGATATCGCCGTCGACCGTCCCGCGGGCGGCCTCACCGCGGGCCTCGATCCGGTCGTCCAGCGGACCGACGGCACGTGGGTCGCGTGGGGTGACGGCGACGCCGACAGGGACGCCAGCGACGACGCCAATTCGGTTCGGGTGCCGCCGGAGGAGCCAGCCTACACGCTCAAGCGGGTCTGGCTCTCCGAATCGGACGTCGCCGACTACTACTACGGCTTCAGCAACCGGGTGCTGTGGCCGCTGTGTCACAGCCTCGAAGGCAAAATCACCTTCGAGGACCGCCACTGGGAGCGCTACCGAGAGGTCAACCGAACGTTCGCCGAGAGCGTCGTCGAGACGATCGACACTGACGCCGACGATGCGGTCGACGACACCCCGAGCGACCACGACACCGTCGTCTGGTTTCAGGACTACCATTTCGGCCTCGCCCCGCGGTTCGTCCGCGAGTCGATCGGCGACGAGGCCCTGTTGAGCCAGTTTTGGCACATCCCATGGCCCGAACGCGAGGTGTTCCGGGACTGCCCTCACGGAGCCGAGTTGCTCCGGGGCCTGTTGGCCAACGACCTGCTGGGGTTCCACATCCCGGCGTACTGTGCGAACTTTCTGGACTGCGTGTCGACGATGCTCCCCGAGGCCGCGGCCGACTGGGAGGACTGGACGGTCACCGTCGACGACCACGAGTCACGCGTGCGGGCGTTCCCGATGGGTGTCGACACCGAAGGGATCGCCGAACACGCGGCGGCCCCAGAGGAAGGGTTTTGGGAGGCCTTCCGGGCCGACTACGGGATCCCCGACGACCAGCAGGTAGCGGTCGGCATCGACCGCCTCGATTACACCAAGGGGATCCCCGAGCGACTGGCCGCCATCGAGCGCCTCCTGGAGGCCCACCCCAACTGGCGGGAGACGTTCACCTACGTCCAGAAAGCGACGCCGAGCCGCACCGAGATCCCGGAGTACCGTGAACTCGGCCGGCAGGTCGACCGGGCCATCGGGCGCATCAACGACCGGTTCGGTACCGACGAGTGGCAGCCGATCATCGAGATCGACGACTACCTCACCGAGGAGGCGCTGTATGGGCTCTGTCGACACAGCGACCTCGCGGTCGTCAGCCCGCTGGCCGACGGGATGAACCTCGTCGCCATGGAGTACGTTTCGGCCCAGATCGACCGCAACGGCGTGTTGCTCCTCAGTGAGCGCGCCGGGGCCGACGAACTGCTGGGCGATGCGGCGGTCTCTATCGACCCGACCGACACCGAAACGTTTGCGTCTCGACTGGACCTCGCCCTCTCGATGCCCGACGAGGAGCGCCGCCACCGGATGACCGCCCTCCGGTCGGTGGTCTCGGAGACGAACATCCAGTCGTGGATGGCCGACGTCTTCGCGTCGACGCTCACACTCGACCAGTCAGCAGATACCGCAACCGATGTCAGAACACGATAACACCTCACCGACCCCAACCGACTCGCACGCCGAGACACCGCTGGTTTGGGCCCACCTCCCGACCGTCCGCGATCGACTCCGGGCGGCCGACGGCCTGCTGTTCGGCACCGACTTCGACGGCACGCTCTCGCCGATCGAGGAGGACCCCGAGGCCCCCGAGCCGACCGCCGAAAACCTGCGATCGCTCCGGACGCTGCGTGACCATCCACAGGTCCGGCCCGCGGTCATCAGCGGCCGGGGGCTGGCCGACCTCCGCCAGCGGGTCGGCGTCGAGGGCGTCGACTACGTCGGCAATCACGGACTGGAACTCGGCATCGATGGCAAGCGGGAAACCCACCCGGACGCCGAGACGGCCGAGCCGAAGATCGCCGAAATCTGCGAGACACTCGGGCGTCGACTGACCGAGATCGAGGGAACAGTGGTCGAAAACAAGGGCGTGACCGCGACGATCCACTACCGGATGGTCGACCGCGAGGCCGTCGAGACGGTCCGGGAACACGTCTTCGAGGCGGTCGACGAACGCGGCGAGGACGAAGTCGAGATCCACGAGGGAAAGGAGAGCCTCGAACTCCGCCCCGCGGCCGACTGGGACAAAGGGAGTGCCATTTCGCAGTTGCAGGCGCACGTCGACGGCTGGCAGCCGCTGTATATCGGCGACGACACGACCGACGAGGCGGCCTTCGAGGCGATCTCCCCCAACGGGATCACGGTCCACGTCGGCGACAGCGAGACGGTCGCCGACTACCGGGTGCGGTCGTCGGCCGAGGCGGAGGTCTTCATTCGCTGGGTTGTCACCGACGGGTTGGCACTGCTTGCGGCGGACGTGGAGCCGTAGCGACCACCCACCCCGGAACCCTTTTGAAAACGCCACGTCAAGTGTTGATCATATGGGAATGGGCTCGGATATGTATCGCCAGCAGATCCTCGATCACTACAAGAGTCCCCGCAACTACGGGGAACTCGAGGATCCGGACTTCTCCCACACCGGGGAGAACCCCTCCTGTGGCGACACGATCCAGATGGACGTGCGGCTCGAAGACGACGGCGAGACCATCGAGTACGTGGCCTTCACCGGCGACGGCTGTGCGATCTCGCAGGCTTCCGCCAGCATGCTCTCGGAGCGACTGGTCGGGATGACCCTGGAGGAACTCGAGGCGTTGGAGACCGACGACATCGTCGACATGCTCGGGGTCACCATCTCGCCGATGCGGATCCCCTGTGCCGTGTTGGGCAATCAGGTCGCCAAGGACGGCGCGAAGATCCACGAGGGCGACCTCGACCCCGAGGAGTACGGCGAGACGATCACCGAGGAGTAGCGACCGGTCGTTTTCGAGCCAGCGTCGACTCACAACAGTAAAACGGCTGTCTTGCCGAGCTATAGCCATACGTGAGTTCGCTGCTCGTGACGACCGTGGCTGGCGCGATCTTCGGCGTCTCGCTGGCCGCGCCGCCGGGGCCGATGAACGCCATCATCGCCGAGGAGAGCGTCCTCCGCGGCTGGACCGCGGGTGTGCGTGCTGGCTTCGGGGCGCTGTTGGCCGACGCGATCTTCTTCGTGCTGACCCTTGGCGGTGTTACCGCGATCGTCCAGCAGTCCGATCTGCTGTCTGACCTGTTGTATCTGCTCGGCGGGGTGTTGATGCTCGTTTTCGCCGTCGACGCCGCGACCAACGCCCGTGCGGAGGCCGGCTTCGTCGACGGCGAGGCCACCGCCGGAGCCACCGGGTTCCAGAAGGCGTTCGTCCTCGCGCTGACCAACCCCTACCAGATCGCCTTCTGGCTCACCGTCGGCGTCGGCCTCGCCCGTCCCGGCACGCTCGCACTGGCCGACCACGTCCCCACGCCGGTCGCGGCGCTGGTGGGCGATCTCGTCGTCCAGACCGGAAGCCCGACGCTGGTCGGCGGCTTCTTCGGCGGGATCGTGGTGTGGGTGACGGCGTTCCCGGCCGCCCTCGTCGCCGGCGGACGGCGGGTCGACGGCTTCGCACCCGTCATCGCCGCCGGGAGCGCCGCCGTCCTCGCGGGGTTCGGCCTGCTGTTCTGCTGGCTCGGGGCGACTGCGCTGCTCTAAGCTGTCGCCGGCCGTCGACCGCACTCGGTGAGTCGGCACCGGTTTCTCACAGCATTGGAATAGCCTCACATTTTTATGTAGGTCGTTGCCACACACCCATCACGGTAAAATATGAACGAAAGTCGAATGGGCGCTACTCATCGGAGGTATCGATGATTCGATCCGACATCGGGTCGGTAGTCGTGTGCAAAGTTGCAGCAATTCCCGGCGTGTCCTTCAAGCTAAAATATAAGAGGGTTTCTTTCAAAGGTTTTCGTAAACTTTTTTACTTAGA
>JAWOEO010000257.1:0-10554 GCA_046482755.1 Halohasta sp.
GCAAGAATTGCGTTGTGCGAGAAACGACGACGTACTTGAACGCGGGGGGCATCGGACTGATCAGCCGCGACCGGGGGCACAACCTGGTCGAGGACTGCGTTTCGTACGGCAACTATTCCCAGTTTTCCGTGGGCACGGCCAACGTCTTCGGCAACCGCGTGAACCACGACGTCTTCCGCGGCAATTACGCCTACGTCGGCCGCGACCACGGCGTCCGCTTCCACGGAGGCGGGGAGGACTCGGCCGGGCTGATGGAGCGCAACATGAGCTGGGGCCATAGCGGCAACGACGTGCGGCGATCGTTTCGCGGGCGCGGTCGATGTTCTCGCGGGCGCTGGCCTCGACGTTCGAGACGTTCGCCCGAGAGGTCCCGAGTAGTTCGGCGATATCCCGCTGGCGCATTCCCCGCTCGCGGAGGGCCAACACTTCGGCCTGTCGACGGGTCAACACGCTCGCGTCCGGATCGAACCCCGCCCGTTCGAGTAGCGCGTCGACATCGGACACGCTCCCGGATGCCAGTCGATCGGTCTCCTCGCTCATAGCAGCCGGTTTGCGGGCGGCGCGGAAAAAGATACACCACTGACTGTCCACCGGTGGGCCGCCCGTCGGTAGTCGGGTTATCTGCCCCAGAAGTTCTCGCGGCTGCCGAGCCGGTCGTCCCGGTCGGCCCCGCGGCGGGTCGGCTCGTCATCGTCGTCAGAGTCGCTGTCGGCGTCGGTCGACTCCTCGGCGTCCGCTTCGAGGGGGAGGCGTTCGACGATCTGCTTGGCTCTGGCGTGGTTCGAGAGCACGCGGTCGATCCGAACTTTGGCGCGGGACTCCGGCAGGAGCCCGTCGACGAAGACGATAAAGCCGTCGTCGGTCCGACCGACGCCGGCCCCGCTTTCGTGCATGTCGGTGACGTCGACGACGACCTCGTCGCCGGGTTTGATCGGCTGCTGTTTCAGTTCGCTGATCGGCCGCTCGTAGTGTTGACACCACTCGGCACCACCGCGGTCACCGTAGTGCTGACACCCCATACCCTGGATCCGCTCGGAAAACTCCGGGCAGTCGTCCGCCAGTGGACAGTTCGCCATATCACCTCGTAATCAGGGGGTCGTCTAAACGCTTCCGCTGGTGGCTCCGAATCGAGTGACTCTTTGTCTCGCTGGCCCTCCGGAGCGTATGAACCGGTATGCGCCGGAGTTAGCACTGGTGGCCGGGGGATTGCTCGGCACCGTCTTCGGCGGCTTCGTGCTGGTTTCGGTCGGCGAGTTCTATTCCGCGGCGGTCGTCGGAGCCGTCTTCGGCTACCCGTTTGCGGCCTATGCGGTTCACACAGACCCGGATCCGACGACGGTGCTTCCGCCCGGACCGATCGTGGCGATCGGCGGGCTGCTGGCGGCTGGCATCCTCGTCGACGTCGTCCGGCTGTTTTCGCCGACTGCCTCGACGCTGCTGTTCGGACTCCCGTTCGCCCTCGGGGTGTTCCTCCCGCTGGCGGCCTACGCGGCACGGTACGGCTCGCCGCCCCGGTGGCTCTCGCCCCGCCGGGTCGAGTGGGGATGTACCGCGGTGGCCGTCGGTCTGCTGGCCGCGGGGATCGCCGCTGGCGCGGCGGTCACCGGGTCGGCCAGCGCCCTGCTAGTGTACCTCGCCGGCGGGCTGTTCGCCACCCGACCCGCCGTCGACGGCACCAGCCACTCTCGCCGTCGACTCGTCGCCGGGCTGATCGTGGCGGCGGGCCTCCTGACAGCGGGCGTCGCCGTGGGTGGTCCACTCGATCCATGGGTGACGACGGCGCTCGCGGCCATCTTCGGACCGCTGCTCGTCGCTGCCCGCACCGCCCCGGTCGGGGGGCGTACCGCCTAACCCGGCCCCTGTGTTTCCCCTATGGACAACAACTATATGGACCACCCGCACAGTGGAACCATGGCATTCCGGACGCTTGTCGTAGACGACTCGTCGTTTCAGCGGACCGTCGTTTCCGACACGCTGGACGAGCGGTTCGACGTCGTCGACACCGCCGAAAACGGGCAGGAGGCCGTCGAGAAGTTCGAGGAGTACGATCCGGAGGTGATCACGCTGGATATCGTGATGCCGGAGATGACCGGGATCGAAGCGCTCAAAGAGATCAAAACCCGCTCGCCGGAGACGATCATCGTCATGTGTACGAGCGTCGAACAGGAAGAAAAGATGCGACAGGCCGCCAAGGCCGGGGCCGACGGCTACGTCACCAAACCCGTCTCGGAGACCAAACTCCTCGAAGAGTTCGACTCGATACTTGAGTAGTCGGTGCCTACCGCTGAGTAGTAGATGACTACCGCCGAGTAATACGTTTCTACTGCCGGTCAGACGAACTCTCGAACGTCCGAATACCACATGTCGTGTTCGTCGACGGCGTCGATGCGGTCGGCGATGTCGGCCGCCAGAACGTGCCAGCACCGTTGGCTCGGGTCGTCGGGATCGAGATTGTACTGGCTGTCTTTGCAGGTACAGCGGCCGCCCTCGACGACGTATTCCTCCTCGTAGCCGACGACGACGGTGAAATCCCGGTACTGTTTGACTCGCCGTTCGGAGACTGCCTCGATAGCCCGCTGGCCCCGGTCGCCGTGGATCGAGAGAATGGCGTCGACGATTGCCGGCTGTAGCTCGCCGGCCGCCATGAGCGCCTCCCGCCAGTCGTCGATCTCTGCCACAGCGGGTCTACTCACACCGCCATCAAAACAGGTTCGATGCTGGTTCGCATCCTTTTTCGCCACACCGATTCGACCACCGACATGGAACTCACCGAAGGGGGCCTCACCGTCGCGGTCGACCAGCCGCGGGATGGCACCCGCGAGGGTAGCGGCGACGGCGTCTTTTTCAACCCGACGATGGAGCTGAATCGGGATATCACGGTCGCAGTCCTGCGGGCCTACCAACAGCGCGAGCCACGGGTCGACACCTACCTCGATGCGATGGCCGCCTCCGGGATCCGCGGCGTCCGGGCGGCCAACGAGGGCTACTCTGTCACCTGCTGTGATATCGACAGCGAGGCCGCCGCACTGGCCCGCGAGAATCTCGATCGCAACAGTCTCGACGGCGAGATCGCCAACCGGAACGTCAACGCCCTGCTCCACGAGTCGATGTTCGACGTGGTCGACCTCGATCCCTTCGGGACGCCGATCCCTTTCGTCGACGCCGCGTTTGCGACGACCCGGAACGTGGTCTGTGTGACCGCGACCGACACCGCCCCGTTGTGTGGGGCACATCTCCAGAGCGGCATCCGGAAGTACAGCGCCGTCCCGCAGAACACCGACTACCACCCCGAGATGGGCCTCCGGACCCTCCTGTCGGCGCTGGTTCGGACTGCCGCCCGCTACGACGTGGCTGCCGAGCCGATCTGTTCGCACGTCTCCCGACACTACGCCCGGACCTACCTCGAACTCGACCACCGGGCGACTGAAGCCGACAGCCTCCTCGAAAACTTGGGCTTCATCCACCACTGCGAGGACTGCCTCGCCCGCGACCACGAGTTCGGCCACTACCCCGAATCGGTTCCCGAGGCGTGTCCGAACTGTGGCAGTAGTCGGACCCTAACGGCGGGTCCGGTGTGGCTCGGGCCGGTCGCCGACAGCGAGTTTACGGCGTCGGTTATCGACCACCTAACGCCCGAACTGGACACCGCGGCTCGCGCCGAGCGCCTGTTGTCGACGGTCGCCACCGAACTGGACACCCCGACCCACTACGACCAACACCGGCTCTGCAAGCAGTGGGGCGTCCCCGCCAACGCGATGGCGGATTTCATTGCTGATCTGCAGGCAGCTGGCTACGAGGCATCACCGGCT
This sequence comes from Halohasta sp., assembly GCA_046482755.1. Classification (GTDB taxonomy): domain Archaea; phylum Halobacteriota; class Halobacteria; order Halobacteriales; family Haloferacaceae; genus Halohasta. The sequence goes on from JAWOEO010000257.1 coordinate 3,810, forward strand.
CACTACAGCGGGACGGCGTTCAAAACCGACGCCACGGTCGACGAAATCCGCGCGGCTGCCGCACCGGATCCGGATACCTGATCTGAGGGCCCCTCCTCCTGGGAGAGTGCTCCTCGGCTACTGACGTTATGTATGGCTAGCATATCCGGATGCTTTTGGGTAATTCGCCGGTAGTAGATGGTGTGCGTTCCCGTGCCCGATCCGGCGTGTCGACGGCGAGGGCGGTCGTCGAGACGGCCCGTGAGCAACAGATCACGTTTCTGGCCGCCAGCATCGCCTACTACGCGTTCGTCTCGCTTTTGCCGTCGTTGCTACTCCTGTTGGTCGTCGCCACGACGCTCGCCGGCGAGGAGATCGCCGACCAACTGGTCACCCGGACACAGGAGTTCCTGACGCCGGCTGGTGCGGATGCCATCGCGGGGGCGATCGCGGACACGCCCGGCCGCGGTGGGGCGACCGTCGTCGGCGTCGTCGTCCTCCTGTGGAGTACGCTCAAGGTCTTTCGTGCGCTGAACACCGCGTTTCTCGCCGTCTACGGCCAAGTCGAGTCGGCGAGCTTCGTTGGCCAACTCGTCGACGGGGCCGTGGCGGTCGCCTCTATCGGGGTCGGTGTCGGCGTCATGATCGGTGCCGGGACCGTGTTGACGGCGCTGCCGCTCGGTCCGGCCGATCAACTCGTCGGCATCCTCGCGCTCCCGGCGGTCCTCACGGTGGTGTTGCTGCCGATCTACCGCCAGTTCCCGAACCCGCCGATCCCGTTTCGGGAGGCGCTTCCGGGGGCGGTGTTCGCCGGAATCGGCTGGACGCTGCTGCAGGCGGGGTTCCAGATCTATGCCGCCAACGCGGGCCAGTACGAGGCCTACGGCGTTCTCGGCGGAATCCTGCTGTTGGTGACGTGGCTGTATTTCGCCGCCGTGATCGTAATTCTCGGAGCCGTCGTGAACGCGGTGCGGGCCGGAACGGCCGCGACCCGTCCGCCGTTCAGCACCGAAACCGACGGGGGCAACGGACCCGAGGCCCCATCAGCCGACCGGCAGTTACAACAGGGCGGCGGCCATGAGTCGGGACATATGGCGCGTGAGGGACGCGAGGCGTCGACCGACGTCGACGCCGACGCTGCGGAGACCGGTGTTGCCGAGGACGGGAGCCGAACCCAACCCAAAGGAGCCCCCGATATCAGCGAGATCGACGAACGGGTCGACCAGCTGCGGGCGGAGTTCGACGCCTTCGAGTCGGATATCCAAGCGCGGACGGTCGACAAACCCAGCGTCGAATCGGAGCTCAAACGCTACGTCCGATCGCGGATGCGGCGGGGCCACGCCCGCGGGTGGGGACCGTATCTCGTCTTGCTGTACGGGGTGGCGCTGACACTCGGGGCGTTTTATCTGTTCAACAGCGACCTGCTTGCGATCGTGGCCATGCTCATCATCTTCCTGTCGACGCTCGGCCTCTACGTCGTCTTCGTCGCCGTCGGCTTCGGCCTCAATCTGCTGGGCGTCCCTGGCAAAGCCATCGATATGGCTCGGGATCGGCGGAACTGATACCGCGGCCGAAACCATACCTGCTTAATCAGTGGCTACTGTAGCGCCGCTAGATGCTTCCACTCCTCTCTCCGACGGTACTGGTCTCGGCCTCGGAGCTACTGGTGATCGCCTTCGCGTTTATCACGCTGCTGGGCGATGCGTGGTTCGTTCTCGTCGGCCTCTCGGCGCTCTACTGGATCGGCCCCCGCTACATCGACGACGCCCGCGAGGTCGCCGCCGTCTGTGTCGGCCTTGCGACGCTCGGGCTCGCCGCGGTGTTGGCATTCAAAAGCGCGACTGCGATCCCCCGGCCGGCGATGACGCCGGTCGACCCCGCTGGCCTCCCGCTCGTACTCGACTCCTTCGTCGCCGGCGAGATCGAGTCGGACGGCTTCACGTTCCCCAGCGGCCATGCGACCGCCGCGACGGTCGTCTACGGCGGGCTCGGGCTCCTGCTGTCGGTCGGCCGCAAACGACTCCGGTATGCCCTCGCCGCCGGGATGATCGTCCTGATCAGCCTCTCGCGGGTCGTCTTGGAGGTCCACTACCCCCGGGATATCATCGCCGGGATGATCCTGGGGTCGACCCTGATCGCAGTCGGGCTTGCGGTGGGCCGCGACGACGGCCGCTACCGCCCGGATCGGATCTTCGCGCTCGGCGGGGTCGCTTCGGTGATCGGCCTCGGAGTCGCGGTGCAGGGCGGCCACCCCGAGGAGGTCCTGCAGGGGGCCATCGGGATCGGCACCGCAATCGGCGGTGTCGTGACGTGGCGACGGTTCGGCGACCGGCTCGTTGCGGCCCCACCGGTCCCAGTGCCGCTTGCGGTCGCGGGGCTGACGGTCGCTGGCGGGCTGTGGATCGCGGCCTACGCCGGGCTGCTCCCGTCTGTCGGGGCGGTGGCCGCGAGCGCCGGCGCTGTCGGGACGATTCTGTTGTTGCCACTGGCGGCAGAGCGACGCAAAAAAGGGAAATCGGAGTCGGTCGAGGCTTAGAACTTTTCGAGGTACTCGTCGAGTTCCCACTGGGAGACGTCGACGAGGTAGTCTTTGAACTCGGCTTTCTTGGCTTCGACGAACTTGGGACCGGCGTGCTCGCCGAGTCCGCTGTAAATGACTTCGTCGTTTTCGAGGGCCTCGATGGCCTCGCCGAGGTTGGTCGGCAGCGTCTCGATGCCGTACTCTTCGCGTTTGGCCTCGTCGAACTCGTAGATGTTCTCGCGGATCGGGTCCGGTGCCTCGAGGTCGCGCTCGATGCCGTCGAGACCGGCGTTGAGTAGCGCGGCGAACGCGAGGTACGGGTTACACGACGGATCGGGGAAGCGGGCCTCGATACGGCTGGCCGCGGGGATGCGGGCAGCCGGCTTGCGGATAAGCGCCGAGCGGTTGCGGTCCGACCAGGCGACGTAGACGGGTGCCTCGTAGCCCGGAACCAGTCGTTTGTAGGAGTTGACCGTCGGGTCGGTGACCGCACAGATGGCTGGCGCGTGGTCGAGGATGCCAGCGAGGAACGAGTGAGCGGTGCTGCTCAGGTCGAACTCGTCGGAGCTGTCGTGGAAGGCGTTCTCGCCGTCCTCGAACAGCGACATGTGGGTGTGCATCCCCGAGCCGTTGATCCGCGGGACCGGCTTGGGCATGAACGTCGCATGCAGGTCGTGCTGGGCGGCGACCGCACGGACGACCGTTCGGAACGTCGCCACGTTGTCGGCAGTGGTCAGGGCGTCGTCGTACTCGAAGTTGATCTCGTACTGGCCCTCGGCGACCTCGTGGTGGCTGGCCTCGATCTCGAAGCCCATGTCTTCGAGCGCGAAGATGATGTCACGCCGGACGTCGCTGGCGAGGTCCTTGGGCGCGAGATCGAAGTAGCCGCCCTGATCGGCGAAGTCGGTGGTCGCATACCCCTCGTCGTCCTGTTTGAACAGGAAGAACTCCGGCTCGGGGGCGACGTTGACGTCGTAGCCGTGTTCCTCGGCCCGGTCGATCGCCTGCTGGAGCACATAGCGTGGGTCACCCTCGAAGGGCTCGCCCGTCGACGTGTTGATGATGTCACAGATAAGTCGCGCCGAACTGCTCTCCTCTTTCTGTCTCCATGGGAGAATGGCAAACGTGTCCGGGTCGGGCTTGAGCCGCATGTCGGACTCCTGAATTCGGACGAACCCCTCGATCGAGGAGCCGTCGAAGTAGATCCCGTCGGTAAAGGCCTTCTCGGCCTGCCGGGCCGGAACTGAAACGTTCTTTACGACACCGAGGATATCCGTGAACTGTAGCCGAAGGAAATCGATTCCTTCTTCTTCGATTTCGTCAATAACTGCCTGTTCCTGCTCCGTCAATCCACCATCAGTGGCAACGTTTTTTTCCGTCATGTTGTGGACGCTTACTCCATTTGCTGCCAGTATAAAGATCTTGTCGCTTAGTGCAATTACGCCGCGGACTCTGTGAAACTGGATATTCGTAAAATTCTAAACCCCCCGGTGTGTGGTGAACTGTAATGACGTACGAAAACTTGGACGCCAAGTTGATCAATGCACTACTCGGAAACGGTCGGGCCAGTCTGCGGAGCCTCGGCGAGGAACTCGACGTTTCGGTGACGACCGTCTCGAACCACCTCCGCGATCTCGAAGCCGAGGGGGTCGTCAACGGCTACACCCCCATCGTCGACTACGACGCGCTGGGGTACGACGTCACCGCAGTCATCCATCTCAAAGTCGAGGGGAGTGCGCTCCCCGAGATCACCGACCGCCTGCGCGAGCAGAAACAGATGATCAGCGTCTACGAGGTCACCGGCGACTACGACATCATCGCCATCGGGAAGTTCACTGATACCGATGGGATGAACAGCCAGATCAAGGAGCTGTTGACCGACGTCGACATTCGGGAGTCGAACACGAGCGTCGTGCTCAACGCGGTCACCGAAAACGAGCAGTTCGAACTCGACCTCAACGACGAGGAGTAGCCGCTCGGACTGTTCTCGGTACTCGCCAAACGGCTAGTGGCGACTGCGATCAGTCGTCCTCGAAGACGAACCGGCCGTTTTCCTGGACGACCTCGCCGTCGAGTTCGATCCGTGAGTCCTGGCTCATGTCGACGATCATGTCGACGTGTTCGGCCGACTCGTTGCGTTCGTTCTCCTCGCCGACCGTCTCTGTATACGCCGAGCCGACGGCGAGATGGATCGTATCGCCCATCTTCTCGTCGAATAGCATGTTGTAGGTCACCTGATCGATCGCGCGGTTCATCCCGACGCCGAACTCGCCGATGCGGCGGGCCCCGTCGTCGGTGTTCAGGATCTCGGTTAGGAGGTCCTCGCCGACGGCTGCGCTGTGGTCGACGACCTCGCCATCTTCGAAGGAGAGTCGGACGTCTTTGATCTCGCGGCCCTGCCGATACAGGGGAATATCGAAGTAGACCAACCCCTCGACGCTGTCGACGACGGGTGCAGTAAAGACTTCGCCGCCCGGCAGGTTCTTCTCGCCGTAGTCGTTGAGCGTCTCGTTGCCCGCAATCGAGAAGGTGAGGTCGGTTTCGTCGCCCGCGACGATCCGGACCTCGTCGGCCTCGTCGAGGCGGTCGACCATCTCGGCCTGAAACTCCCGCTGAGCGTCCCAGTCGAGACTCACGGCGTCCCAGACGAAGTTCTGGTAGGCTTCGGTGCTCATTCCCGCTAACTGGGCGTGGCCGGAGGTCGGGAACTGGGTGAGACACCAGCGTTTCGAGAGTCGCTCTTCTTGGACGGGTTTGACTGCTCGCCGGTAGGCGGCGTTGTTCTCCGGTGGGACGTCGCTGGTTTCGGTGACGTTTGCGCCCCCGCGGGCGATGATGAACGCATTGGTCTCCTCGTAGAGCGCTTGCTGGTGGTCGGGCGTTTCGTATTCGGTCCCGCCGTTCCGGAGATAGGCTCGGGAGGCCCGGTCGGAGTGGGCGATCCAGATCGGGCTCGCGCCGCGCTCGCCACACAGTTCGTGGAGCGCGACCGCGAGGTCTTCGGCCTCGCTCGGCATCTGGATAACGACACGGTCCCCCGCCTCGATGTCGACCGAGTGGTCGACGATTGTCTCGGCGTGTTCGCGGATTCGTGGGTCCATACGCAGTTGTGGTGTCGGGTAGGCCTAAAATACGCGCCATCGATGAGTCGACATTTATATACATCTCAGTTGTCGACGACTGCCGTCAGCCCGTCGTCGGAACGCTTTTGCGGTGTCATCGGCCACAGAACAGTAATGAGTAGCTTAGAACAGGAGTACCGCCTCGACTATTTCGAGGAGGAAAACTTCGTCCGCCGGGAGTGTTCGTCGTGTGGGGCTCACTTCTGGACGCGCGACCACGACCGCGAACTGTGTGGGGAGCCACCGTGTGAGGACTACCGATTCATCGACGACCAGAGTTTCGACGAGGAGTATACCCTCGAAGAGATGCGCGAGGCGTTCCTCTCGTACTTCGAGGACCACGGCCACGAACGCATCGACCCATATCCCGTAGCCGCCAACCGCTGGCGGGACGACGTGCTGTTGACGCAGGCTTCTATCTACGATTTCCAGCCGCTGGTCACCAGCGGCGAGACCCCGCCACCGGCCAACCCACTGACGATCAGCCAGCCCTGTATTCGGATGCAGGATATCGACAACGTCGGTAAAACGGGTCGACACACGATGGCCTTCGAGATGATGGCCCACCACGCGTTCAACGCCCGAGAGGACGCCGAGGACGACTACGCCTACGAGGGCGAGGTCTACTGGAAGGACGAAACCGTCGAATACTGCGACGGCCTCTTCGAGTCTCTCGGGGCGGATCTCGACGAGATCACCTACATCGAAGACCCGTGGGTCGGCGGCGGCAACGCCGGCCCCGCCATCGAGGTCATCTACAAGGGCGCGGAGCTGGCCACGCTGGTCTTCATGTGTATGGAACAGGATCCAGCGGGCGAGTACGAAATGAAGGACGGCAATTCCTACTCCTTCATGGACACCTACATCGTCGACACCGGCTACGGGCTCGAACGCTGGACGTGGATGAGCCAAGGCACGCCCACGGTCTACGAGGCGGTCTACCCCGAGATGATCGCGTTCCTCAAAGAGCACGCCAACATCGACCACACCGACGAGGAGGAACACCTCATCCACCGGACCGCCAAACTCGCCGGCCACATGGATATCGACGAGGCCGAGGACATGGAGACTGCCCGAAAAGAGATCGCCGACCGGCTCGATGTTCCCGTCGACGAACTCACCG
>JAWOEO010000045.1:0-8478 GCA_046482755.1 Halohasta sp.
CCAAATAACCGAAGGTTTTATTTCCTTCTTTCCAAATTTTATCCTATTCCACATCCGTTCATGAAGAAAATAAAGAATCATTTTAAGCATTACTTCAAAGATTCCTATAGAGAATGCTACTTTTACTTCGCCCACGAATAAAAAAACAGGCCCGTGGTCATGTGGGCACCCTCGGTGGTACCGGGGAACGCCCGCGGGCTTACGCCGTCGTCGGTCAGGGCGTGGGGTTTGAACTGCCCCTTTTCGTTCTGCCACTCGTCGATGGACTCCTCGTCGACGACCTTCCCGCGGTCGACCTCGACTTCGTCCATGTCGAACGCCTCTGGCGAAAACGTCTGCTCGGTGACGGCCATCGAGAGGTCGGCGGTGAGGTAGACCGGGAGCTGGTACTTCTCGGCGAGGTTGAACGCCTCGACGGTCTTCCAGAAACACTCGTCGATGGTCGTCGGCGCGAGGACGAACCGCGGGATTTCGCCGTGGCCGCCATAGAGCATCTGGTTGATGTCGCCCTGTTCCTGTTTGGTCGGCATCCCTGTCGACGGACCCGAGCGCATCACGTTACAGATCACCAGCGGCGTTTCGCTGGTGGCGACGAGACCGAAGGTTTCGGTCATCAGGTCGATCCCCGGTCCGGAGGTGGCAGTCATCGACCGCGCACCCGCGCGTGCCGCGCCGAGGGCCATGTTGATCGCCGACAGTTCGTCCTCGGCCTGCATGACGTGGCCGCCGTACTGTTCGATCCGCCCCGTAAGATACTCCATCACGTTGGTCGCCGGCGTGATCGGATACCCCGCATAGAACCGACAGCCCGCGGCGATCGCGCCCATCCCGATGGCCTCGTCGCCGTTGATGAGGACGTAATCCTCGTCGGTGGTCTCGAGATCGTACCCGTACGTGTGGTCGTACTCCTCGCGGACATAGTCTCGACCCGCACGGGCGGCCTCCTTGTTGTTGTCGACCAGTTTCTGGCCCTTCGATCCAAAGCGTTTCTGGAGGGCGGAATCGAGGTTCTCGATCGGGAAGTCGGCGACCGCACACGCCGCGCCGAGGGCGACGACGTTCCGCATGATCGCGCCGCCGGCCTCCTCGGCCAACCGTTTGAGCGGCACGTCGAGGCCGACGACACCCTCGGGGATGGTGGCGTTCTGCATCGTCGTCCGTTCGCCGTCGTAGATGATCACCGAGCCGTCGTGGAGTTCCGAGCGGTTCTCCTCGATGGTCCGGGGGGTCAGCGCGATGAGGACATCGAGTCGCTCGACGACACTCTGGACCCGGTCGACGGACGTGCGGATTTTGTAGGCCGTGTACCCGCCGCGGATACGTGAGGCGAAATCCTTCGAGGTGAACACGTGTCGGCCAGCCCGTGAGAGTGCCCGAGCGAAGATTTTCCCGGTCGAGTCGATGCCATCGCCGGCCTCCCCGCCGATGGCCCAATTGAAGTCCGCGGGCATTGTATCCGTCCGCTTGGCAACCCCAAATCAAAAGGGTTCTGAAATACCTATTCTTTCACGACAAATTTGTCCGCCACCGGAGGCGACCGTCGGCTCCCCGGCCGAAACAAAGAGCCTTTAGGATCGGTCCCGAACCGCCGCCATGGACGCGACGGTGAACGTCACCGACACGACGACAGTAGGCCCCGAGACGGTCGCCATCGAGTTTGCGACGCCGGCGGGGTTCGACGCCCAGCCCGGCCAGTTCGTCAAGCTCAGCGCAACCGTCGACGGCGAGAGCTACGCCCGTTTTTATACCCTGTCGTCGCCCGACGTCGACGGGACCGCCGAGATCACCGTCGGGGTCGACCCCGAGGAGGGCGGCCCCTTCAGCGAGTTCCTCGCTGAGCTCTCGGCGGGCGACGCCATCGAGATGAGCGGGCCGTTCGGCTCCGATTACTACGAAGGCGAACCCCGCGTGGTCGTCCTCGCCGGCGGGCCGGGAGTCGGTCCGGCAGTCGGCATCGGCGAACGCGCCCTCGACGACGGCGGCGAGGTGGCGATCGTCTACCGGGACGTCGACCCTGCCCACAACGAGCGGCTCGCCGCCCTCGAAGACGCGGGCGCGAGCGTCGACATCGTCGACGGCCCGATCGCCACAGCCGTCGGCGAGGCGATCTCCGGTGGGGACGACGAACAGGTCTTCGTCTACGGCTTCGCCGACTTCGTCGAGGAGGCGACCGACGCCGCCGCGGCTGCCGGTGTGGCGGTCGACGACTTGAAAGTCGAGAACTTCGGGTAGGATGTCCCTACTGTTCGGTAGGCACCGCCTACGCGTCGGATTCCGGCTCGGTTCGTTCGGTCGGCTCGACGCCGGTGATTGCGAACTCGCTGCCGCCGTCGGCGGCGTTGCGGGCGGTGATCGACCAGCCGTGGGCCTCGACGATTTTGGCGACGATAGCGAGGCCGAGGCCAGTCTCGGACTCCCGTGTTTCGCTGTCGAGTTGGGGCGGCTCCTCCTCGAAGCCGGGGCCGTCGTCGGCGATGCGGATTCCGTCGTTCTCGCAGCTGACCGTGATCGTCAGCTCGGGGCCGCCGTGTTCGACGCTGTTGCGGAAGAGGTTCTCGAAGACCTGCTGGAGTCGGGGCGCGTCGGCCTCGATCGTGAGTTCGCCCTCGATTTCGAGGCTCGCGTCCTTGGTGTCGACGGCCTCCCAGGCCCACTGGGCGACCGCCTCGACCTGCGTTGGGCCAACCATGTCGATGATCTCGCCCTTGCGCGCGAGCAGGAGCATGTCGTCGATCAGCGTCTGCATCCGGTCGTGGGCGCGTTCGACCGCCGCTAGCGTGTCGGTGTCGCCGGTGGCTTTGATCTGGTCGATGTAGCCCTGGGCGACGCTGAGGGGGTTCCGGAGGTCGTGGGAGACGTAGCCGGTGAACTCCGAGAGGCGTTCGTTCTGCCGTTGGAGTTCGGCCTCGCGTTTGACCCGGATCATCGCCGCGCTGAGACTCGTGGCGAGAATCCGCAGCAGGTCGACCTCCAGATCCGAGAACTCCCGCTGTTCGAGCGTCGCGGTGACGAGGACGCCGTAGGATTGGACCGGGACGATGATCTCCGACTGGATCGCGGTGTCGGTGTTGTAGCGGTCGGGTTCGGACTGGACGTCGTCGACGACGACCACCGAGTTCATCGCAAAGGCCTTCCAGACGAGGCCGTCGCCGATCTCGAAGCGGGGCTGGCGCTCGAAGTGGTCGTCCGCCCGGTCGGTCTGGGCCACCGGGAGCAGGGCGTCTGCCTCGTCGTCGTACTGCCACAGCGCCGTCAGCGGCAACTCGAGGATCTCGTCGGCGGCCTCCATCGCCAACTCGGCGACCTCGTGTTCGTCGTCGGCAGTGAGGAACGCCTGGGTCGTCTCCTGTAAGGCCCGGAGTTTGGATTCGGTCGAGCGGCGTTCGAGCTGGTAGCTCACCCACTTGGTCAGCACCTCGACGAAGGCGCGTTCGGTGTCGGTAAACGGCCGCTGGCGGGCCTCGCTGTCGGCGAACCACAGCGTGCCGTACAGCCGGCCGCTGATCTCGATGTTGCCGCCGAGATAGCTCTCGAGGTCGAACCGGCGGCTGGCCGGATCCTCACCCCACCCCTCGGCGGCGGCGTCTTCGACCGAAAACAGCGACGCCTGTTTGATCGTCTCCCGGCAGTAGGTCGCCGACACCGGCCGAGTCGTCCCCGGCCGGAGGTCCTCGTGGTCGCCGTGGGCGACGACGATCTCCTGGGTGTCGTCGTCGAGCGTCGACAGGAAGCCGTACTCCAGACCCAGCCGGTCGCAGGTGAGTTCGAGGACCCGCTCGATCCGGTCGGCGAACGAGAGGCTGGTGTCGGTCGACAGCTGGTAGAGCCGCCGCAGGGAGTCGACGTTCTCCCGGAGTTGGGTTTCGAGCCGCCGGCGCTCGGTGACGTCCTGGACCGAGCCGATGATCTCGACGAGCTCGCCGTCGGCCCGCTTCGGCGAGCCGTGGATCCGGACCCACTTCCCGGTGCCGTCGGTCGTCCGGAGCCGGGCCTCGATGTCGACGGCCTCGCCGTCGCGGAGCCGGTCGAAGGCCGCCCGCACCTCGCCCTCCGGATCGGGGTGGTACTGCAGGAGGTTGGCGATCGTCGCCTCGAACGTCTCGGGGACCTCGTAGATAGCATACACCTCGTCGGTCAGCTCGACGGAGTCGTCGGTCAGATCCCACGCCCAGCCGCCGATGGTCGCCAGTTGTTGGGCCTGCCGGAACAGGTCGTTTTGTCGCTCCATCCGGCGCTGTTCGGCCAACTGCTCGGTGATATCCCGGCCGATACCGACGATGCCGACGATCTCGCCGTCGTCGTTCCGGTATGGTCGGGCGAGCACGTCGGTCGTAATCGTCGGTGCGTCGGCGGGCCCGAGGGTGAGTGTGATCCGTAGCCGGTCGCGCTCGCCGGCCAGTAGCTCCGAGAGCCCCGTCTCGAAGCGGTCGTAGGTCGGCTCGACCAGCAGCTCGTCGTCGAACACCGCTCCGAGCGGTTGGCCGATGAGGTCGCTGGCGGCGAGGCCGACCCGCTCGATGAACCGATCGTTGACGTAGCTGATCCGGAGCTCCGCGTCGAGCACCCACGCGGCGTCCTGCATCTGCTCGACGATCGCCGCATGCAGCGCCGAGGTGTCGACCGCCTCCGCGCCGGCGGTTTTGGCGACCGGTTCGGTGGTGTCGATCCGAGCATCGAGTTTTTCGGCCGCGGCCTCGCCAGCCGGCACGTAGCCGTCGACGGCGGTCACCAGCACGTTCCGTACCGCGGTCGGATCCTCCGGGCCGGCGACGACCAGCGGCACCGACCGGGAGGCCGGCAGCTCCGCCAACACGCCTTCGAGGTCCGCGATCGCCCCCGACCGCCAGCGGTAGACGACCGCCGCATACTGGCTGGTCGTCACGGCCCCCCGGAGCGTCTCGACCGAATCGGTGTGGTCGACGTCGAAGGCCGCCCACAACGAGGTATAAAAGTCCGACTGGAAGGAGCCGACCGCGTCGCTGGCGGGGTCGAACACGAGGATCGGCTCGTCGTCGGTCTGCATGTCGATCATCTGCGTGACCTATCGCCTAACTAAGGCGGGGTAGAACGAATAAAGCCACTGGTGCGCCGTCGCACCGCCACCGCGTGGAGTCGGTCGGCCCTCCCGACCGGTTCCAGCTCGGTGACTCATTCGCCGCTGATCACTGTGTGCCGTCGACTCTCACATGCCATTGGCATAGGTTTATCATTGACAATACAGACAGTTCCCACGTATGTCCGAGACAGATGTCGACCTCGAGGCCAGACTGGCCGAACAGGACACCTTCGAACCGCCACAGTCGTTCGTCGAGCAAGCGAACGTCTCCGATCCCGACATTTACGATGCCTTCGAGAACAACTGGCCCGACTGCTGGGAGGACGCCGCCGACCTCCTGGAGTGGAGCCGCGACTACGAGCAGATCCTCGACGACAGCAACCCGCCGTTCTACGAGTGGTTCACCGGCGGCGAACTCAACGCCTCGGCGAACTGTCTCGACCGCCACCTCGAGGAGCGCGGCGAGGCGGCCGCCATCGAGTGGGTCGGCGAGCCGGTCGACGAAGACAACCGGACCTACACCTACGCGGAGCTCCACCGCGAGGTAAACGAGTTCGCCGCCGCCCTGCAGGACCTCGGCGTCGAGGCGGACGACGTCGTAACGCTGTATATGCCGATGATCCCCGAGTTGCCGGTCGCCATGCTGGCGTGTGCCCGGATCGGTGCGCCGCACTCGGTAGTGTTCGCCGGCTTTTCGGCCGACGCGTTGGCCACCCGGATGAACGCCGCCGACTCCGAGTATCTGGTCACCTGTGACGGCTACTACCGACGGGGCGACCCACTGGACCACTTCGACAAGGCCACTGCGGGTCTCGACGGCGTCGACCACGCGGTCGACACCGTGGTCGTCGAACGACTGCCGAGCGAGGACGCCTTCGCCAACAACTGGCCCGAACAGACTCGCGGCTACGACGAACTCGTCGAGAACCACGCGGGCGAGACGGTCGAACCGGTCGACCGTGACGCCGAGGACATGCTGTTTTTGATGTACACCTCCGGCACCACCGGCCAGCCGAAGGGGGTCAAACACACCACCGGCGGCTACCTCTCGTGGGCCGCCTGGACCTCCCACGCCGTGCTGGATATCAAACCCGAAGACACCTACTTCTGTTCGGCCGACATCGGCTGGATCACCGGTCACTCCTACATCGTCTACGGCCCCCTCGCGCTGGGGACGACGACGATGATGTACGAGGGAACGCCCGACTACCCCGACCGCAACCGCCTGTGGGAGATCATCGAGGAGTACGAGGCCAATCAGCTATACACCGCCCCGACTGCGATTCGCGCCTTCATGAAGTGGGGCGAGGAGTACCCCAACAGCCACGACCTCTCCTCGCTGCGGCTCCTCGGCACCGTCGGCGAGCCGATCAACCCGCGGGCCTGGAAGTGGTACTACAAACACATCGGCGACGAGTCCTGCCCGGTCGTCGACACGTGGTGGCAGACCGAAACCGGCGGCATGATGCTGACGACGCTGCCGGGCGTCTGTGAGATGAAACCCGGCTCGGCGGGCCCGCCGCTGCCGGGACTCAGCGCCGACGTGGTCGACATGAGCGGCAGCCCCGTTGGTGCGGGCGAGGCGGGCTATCTCGTCGTCAACAAGCCGTGGCCGGGCATGTTGCGGACGCTGTACAACAACGACGACCGGTTTATCAACGAATACTGGCGGGAGTACTCCAACGTCGACAGCGAGGAGTCGGCCGACTGGGTGTACTTCCCCGAGGACGGCGCGAAGCTCGATGGCGACGGCTACATCACGGTCCTCGGTCGGGTCGACGACGTGCTGAACGTCTCGGGCCACCGGCTGGGAACCATGGAGATCGAGTCGGCGATCGTCGGCGTCGAGGGAGTCGCCGAGGCCGCGGTCGTCGGCGGTGAACACGACATCAAGGGCGAGGCGGTCTACGCCTACGTCATCACCGAGGACGGCTACAGCCACGGTGAGGACCTCCGCGAGGCGATCATCGAGGGTGTCGAGGACGCCATCGGCCCGATCGCCCGGCCCGAAGCGGTGATCTTCACCCGTGAACTGCCGAAGACCCGCTCGGGGAAGATCATGCGCCGACTGCTCGAAAACATCGCCAACGGCGACGCCCTCGGCGACACCAGTACACTGCGGAACCCCGAGATCGTCGACGACATCCAACAGAAGGTAGGAAGAGACTAACCACCGCGTAGTCGATGGCTACCCGACGTGTAGCCGACGACTACCCCGATAGTCCACGCGGCACCCTCCAGCCGCACGCCGTTTCAACCGCTCCAATGAGAGTGGATATGGCTCGGCCGAAACTATCACAATTAAAAACTATAAAACGATGAACGAAACAGACCCCGACGAACGGTCCCCCAACCCCACCGACGGACTCGAAACCGACGGCGGAATGACCGATGTCCAACGAGAACAGCAAGTCGACTACCTCGACGTCGAGATCAACCTCCTGAAACCCGCAACCCCGTTTATGCGGGATCATCTGCGGATCATCTGGATCGGCTTCGCCGTCTGGACGCTCACCACGTTCGGCCCGATCACGTTGACACGTATCGCGCCGGAGCTGATGACCGCGACGATGCCGGCGATCGGCTTCCCGCTGCACTACTTTTTGATCGCCATCGGCGGGCCGTCCTCAGCCCTGCTTTTGTCAGTGTGGTATGCGCGCAAGCGGGACCAGATCGACGAGAAGTACGGCATCACCCAGCGTGCTGAGGAGCCGGAACCGCGGGCCGAGTCGACCGGCGAGGACGTGACGCCGACCGATGGGGGTGTCGACGGATGATCCCAACCACCGTCCTCCAGCAAGAACTGCTCCCCGAGGGGCTCAACATCTCGTTCAAGCTCCTGCCGGGAATCATCGTCGTGACCATGATGCTGTCGTTCCTCGGACGCCCCAACGACTTCATCGACACGCTGCTGTCGAGCGACCCACACGAAATCGATGACGCTCTGCGCGATGCCGTCGCCGCCGGCGCGAGTACCGAGCAACTCGCACATGCGATCGCGATCGCCGCACTCCGTCGGGTCGCACACTTCGGCACCGGGAACGAATTCAGCGACTGGAACACGGTCCACCACACGTTCTCGTTTGCCAACGCCGTCGACAACCTCGCCCGTCGCACCGACGCCCCTGACATCTACGAGGCCTGCTGGCAGGGTGCGATGTCGGTGTATCTCGACCGGTTCCTGAATCAGCCGCCGGCGACCATCCCCACTCCCAAGACAGGCGCGGACGGCACCCCGTCTGAACTCCGGAACCGCCTGCTGGCGGTCCTCGACCAGCAGGGCGGCGTCGACGAGGCGGCACGGATCGTCGCCGGGCACTTCGACGCCGACGGTGACCCCACAGCACTCAAACAGACACTGGGCGAGGGCCTGTTACGAGAGGACGCTAACTTCCACACCCTGCAGAACGTCGAAGCTGGCT
>JAWOEO010000089.1:0-5720 GCA_046482755.1 Halohasta sp.
TGCGGACGCACATGAACACGAGGGTACTCGTCTCGTCGGTCGCCGTCTCGTCGGTCGCGTCGGTTGGTGTCGTCATCGTTGATTGGGGCTGACGGGCGGCGACCACCGCGACGACCGCCAGTCCGCCGGCGACGCCGGCCAGAAACCGTCCGGAGGGGACCGCCCGCAGGCCGACGGCAAGCAGCGCCACCGCCACCCCGACGAGCAGCCCAAGCCACAGCGTCGCGGCCGACCGCCGCCGGCCGGCCGAGCCGTCGACCGGTAGCTCAAGGGCCACAGTCGACCTCCGGCTCGCAGGCGGCAGGAGTGCAGGCCATCTACCAGTCCCAGCGGTAGAGCATGACGAGGACGACGATCAACAGCAACTGTGCCAGCTTGTCGATGGCTCCCGCCGGGCCGATGTCGGCCGGGCCCGCCGGCCGGTTGACGACGTACCACCCGACGATCTGGATTCCGGTGAAGGGGATGCCGACCAGATACAGCAGCCGACGCCGGTAGCCGACGACCAGCAGGACGATCGCCCCGAGGAAGCCGCCGGTCGCCAGCAGGAACAACACCCCCATCGGGTGGGGAAGGAAGCCGACGCCGAGGACGAGGTGGACGACCGCGCTGATCAACGCCAGATTGATCCCGATCCAGTGGAGGCTGGTCAGCGAATCGAGGTCGAGCCGTCCGTCGCTGGTACTCATACGGGACCCATCGTGAACGCGTTTCAAACAACTTTTGTTATCCAACTGCCAAGTAGGTCGGAACGGATTTGTCGCCGACGTACCGAGAGTGGGGTATGGATGGTGATCGCCGCCGGCTGGTCGTCGGTGTCGTTGTCGGTGTGCTGTTGATCACGAGTGGGCTGGTTCCCCACCCCGTCTTCGGCTCGCCGTACGAAACCCGCGAGCCAGCGCCGTATCTCCACCAGGCGGTTCCCGAGGGCAGCGACCAGTTCGACCGGCTCGTCGGCCTCTACGAGTTCGATCCCGAGGAGTCGACGCCAGTAGCGGAACTGTCGCCAGTCGCCAGAACCGCCGTCGAGCGCACGGTCGACCGTGAGCCCGAGGCCGACGGCTGGCGGCGCTACGAACTACCGGTCTGCCGAGGGTCGGTCGTCGTCTGTGACTCGGTCCGGGAGCCGCCGGCCGACTTCGAGTACGGCGAGGGATCGCCGGGAGAGGTCTTCCAACTGGTGTCGGTCGACGGCGAGCGCTACCTGCTGCAGACCGGCATCCAGACCGGGGCCGACCTGAACGATGGCCTCGGCGACCAACCGGCGTCGACGTATCTCTGGTTCGGCGGACTGCTGCCGTTCGGCGTCGTCGTGATCGCCAGTCAGGCGATCGCCGGCCGGACGGGCGAGCGCCGGCTGCCGACCCTGCTGCTTGTCGCAGGCGGTGGGCTGCTGGTCGCCGGCGTCGCGGTGCCGTATCTGGTCGTGGCGGGTGTGGCATCCTACGACGCGTTCGTCGGGCCGGCGACTCTCGGCGTGATCGGGCTGACGGCGCTGGCGGTCGCTGCGCTGGTCGCCCAAGCGGTGCGATACGCCAGTGCGGTAGAAAACTGACCGGCGGCGGTGGACCGTCATCTTTAGGTAGCGGCTGGAGAAGTCCCAACATGGACCGTCTGCGGCAGTCGCTTCTCGACACGCCAGTTACCGAAAAGGACGGCTATCACTACTTCGTCCATCCGGTCAGTGATGGCGTCCCGATGTTGGAACCCGAGTTGCTCCGGGAGATCACCGTCCGGATCGTCCGCCGAGCCGACCTCGAAGACGTCGACAAGATCGTCACGCCGGCGGCGATGGGGATCCACATCTCGACGGCTGTCTCGCTGATGACCGACATCCCGGTAGCGATCATCCGGAAGCGCTCGTATGGGCTCGACGGCGAGGTCTCGCTGTCGCAGGTAACCGGCTACTCCAAATCGGAGATGTACATCAACGACGTCGAGGCCGGCGATCGCGTGCTGGTGCTCGACGACGTGCTCTCGACCGGCGGGACGATGACCGCCATTCTGGATGCGCTCACCGAGATGGACGCCGAGGTGGTCGACGTGCTGGCAGTGATCAAGAAGGTCGGCGAGAACAAACTCGACGACACCGACTACGACGTCAAGACGCTGATCAACATCGACGTCGTCGGCGGCGAGGTCGAGATCGTCGACGAAAACGGCGACGTCTGAGTCGGCTTTCGCAACCCTTATCTGCTGTATGGCGGTACAGTGAACTGCGTGCCGGAGTAGCTCAGCCTGGCAGAGCGAATCCTTCGTAAGGATTAGGTCGAGGGTTCGGATCCCTCCTCCGGCTCTTTTTGCGAACTCACCGAAGGAGCCACGCGTCTCGACCGGTTCCCAGTTGATACCGGGGCGACTACCAGTAGCAGGATGGTATAATACAAATAATTATATGTGCATGTTACGTTGTCACACATAGGTCATACGTCGATGCCACTCTCCCGCCTCACCGAACGGTGTATGCCCCGCGCCGAGGCCGGCACGAAGCCGGCAGCAGTCGTCGGTCGGCTTCGGTGTCTCGGGTCGACAACCGTCGAGGCAGTCGGCTTCTGGTTGGCGGTCGCCCTCCCGCTCCCGACGCTGGTGGTGTTGACCGCCGGCGTCGGCACACGAACCGAACTCCTCGCCGTCACCGGCCTCCTGACGGCGAACTTGCTGGCATTCTACGTCGGTCACGACTACGCCCGACCCGAGTCCGACGCCTAAAATCTCCGATTATTCGGGGACTAACCGGACGACCGGCGCGTCGTCGGCGTCGACCGCGGCGTACAGATGGCCCGTGTCGGGAGCGGTCGCGACCGCCCGCAGCCGCCAGCCGCGATCGGCGAGCAGCGGCTCCCGTTCGGTCACGTCGGTGCCGTCGACCGAAAACCGGCCGAGGTACTCGCCGGCGAGGGTCCCGACGAACAGGTCGCCCCGCCAGTCGTCGATCGGTCCCTGATAGAAGGTCATCCCCGCCGGCGGGAAGCCGCCGGAGCCACACTCCCAGTAGTAGACCGGCGGAACGAGATCTTCGCGCTCGTCGGGCGCATCACCGACCGGCTGGTCGGTGCCGTACTCGCAGGCGTAGCTGGCGACCGGCCAGCCGTAGTTGCCGCCGGCCTCGATCACGTTGAGTTCGTCGCCGTCGCGCTCGCCATGTTCGGATTCCCAGAGCGCCCCGGTCTCTGGGTGGACCGCCAATCCCTGTGGGTTCCGGTGGCCGTAGCTGTAGATCGCCTCGCGGCCCTCGCCGTCGCCGGGGGTTGCCCGGCTGCCCGAGGAACTGCGTTCCTCGCTGTCGACGAAGGGGTTGTCGTCGGGGATCGAACCGTTGGGCTCGAACCGGAGGATCGTCCCGAGGTCGTTGCTGAGGTCTTGGGAGACGTGATCCGGGCCGAAGTCCTTGAACTCCCGGTCGCCGACGCTCACGTAGAGTCGGCCATCGTCGCCGAAGACGACCCGCGAGCCGTAGTGGTTGTCACGGTCGAGGAACGGCTCGGCGGCGTGGAGCACGTCGAAATCCGAGAGCCTCGCAGCGTCGGGATCGAGCCGCCCACGGCCGAGATGCGTCGTCGACTCGCCGTCGTCGTTGGCCGCCGAGTAGGTCAGATACAGCCACGGCTCGGCCGGGAACTCCGGGTGGATCGCCACGTCGAGCAGCCCGCCCTGACCGGCTGCGTCGACCGCCGGGACGCCCTCGATTCCGGTTCGATCGCCGGTCTCGCGGTCGACCAGCACGACCCGCCCCGTGTCGCGCTCGGTGACGACGAGCCGGCCGTCGTCTGGGAGAAACGCCAGCCCCCACGGATTACTGAGTCCCTCGGCGACCGTCTCCACGGCGACGCCCGATGGGTCGGTGGCATCGTCGGCTGTCGAGCCCAGACAGCCGGCGACCGCCCCGCAGGCCGCGCCCACGGCTGCGAGATAGCTGCGTCGGTTCATCGGTCGACGTTGTCGGTCGGCCGAGATAAACGGTGTGCCGCACCGACGGCAGCGGGTGCCGCACCGATGGCGTTAGGTCCCTCGCGGCCCCGGTCGACAAGCAGGATGGACGACCACACCCACGATCCGACGGTCGCGCCGCCGCTGGTCGGCGAGCCGACGGGCTGGAACCCCACAACGGGCCACTGGGACCACGGCACCCTCCGGGTGGCCGTCCTCTACGGCGTCCGGTTTTACAATGCGGGCGACTACCACGCCTCGCACGACTGTTTCGAGGACGAGTGGTACAACTACGGCAGCGGCAGCACCGAAAGCGCGTTCCTCCACGGGATGGTGCAGGTCGCCGCCGGCGCGTACAAACACACGGATTTCGACAACGACGACGGGATGCGGAGCCTCTTTTCGACCGCGCTGCAGTATCTCCACGGCGTCCCCGACGATTTTTACGGCCTCGACCTTGCTGACATCCGGTCGACGCTCCGGGCGGCTCACGACGAACCGACAGCTATCGACGGCTGGCAGCTCCGGATCGACGGCGAGGCGCCGGTCGCCACCGCATCGGATCGACAGTATCTGGTCGACTGACCACCCTCGTCGGACCGCGTGGTTGAAAGTTACGCCGTCCCTACTGGGGGCGAATGCAGGTCTCGACGCTCCGCGAGCGGGCCCGCGACGCGCCACAGGAGCCGGGCGTCTACCAGTTCCTCGACGGCGAGACGGTGCTCTACGTCGGCAAGGCCGTTGACATCCGCTCGCGGGTGCGCTCGTATACTGAGCCCCGGAGCGATCGCATCCGGCGGATGGTCCGGGCGGCCGGCGACCTAGAATTTGCGGTCACCGACACCGAAACGCAGGCGCTGCTGCTGGAGGCCAACCTCATCAAGCGCCACCAGCCGCGGTACAACGTCCGGCTGAAGGACGACAAATCCTACCCCCTCGTCCAACTCACCGACCACCCGATCCCCCGAATCGAGATTACGCGTGACCCCAACGACGCCGCGACCGTTTTCGGTCCCTTCACCGACAAGGGCCGCGTTGAGACGGTGCTCAAGGCGATCCGCGAGACCTACGGGCTCCGGGGCTGTTCGGACCACAAGTATCAGGGACGGGACCGACCCTGTCTCGACTACGAGATGGGGCTCTGTACGGCCCCCTGTACCGGCGAGATCGATCCCGACAGCTACCGGGAGGACGTCGAGGCTGCAGTCCGGTTTTTCGAGGGGGAAACCGGAATCCTCGCGGACCCCCTCAGGCGGGCGATGGAGGCCGCCGCCCAACAGCAGGCCTTCGAGCGCGCGGCGAACCTCCGGGATCGGCTCGAAACCGTCGACGCGTTCCACGGCGGCGGCGAGTCCGCGGTGGCGGGCCACTCCCGCGAGCGCAGTGTCGACGTCCTTGGCGTCGCCATCGAGGGGGAGTCGGCGACCGTCGCCCGGCTCCATAGCGAGGACGGCCAGCTGGTCGACCGCTCGCGGCACACCCTGACGGCGCCCGACGACGACGAGCCCGTCCCGGCGCTGCTGTCGGCGTTCATTCCCCAGTACTACGCCGAACGCGAGTTCCCCGACGCCCTGTTGCTCTCCGAACGGCCGACCGATTCGGAGGTCACCGACTGGTTGGCCGCCGAGGGCGTCGACGTTCGCGTGCCGGGAGCCGGTCGGGAGGCCAAACTGGTCGACCTCGCGCAGGTTGCCCATTTACGAGCGCTACACCCTGCAATTGCTCGTGCGCGCAGGGCTGGCCCGCGCGGACGGGGTGCCCACCGAGTTGGGGCGTCGGCGTGCCGAGAAGGC
>JAWOEO010000113.1:0-9427 GCA_046482755.1 Halohasta sp.
TTACTTTTAGGAGCTACTGCGAGTCGAAGGGGTTGGCCCGGACGACCGTCTCCTCGCGGCCGGGGCCGACACCGATCGCGTAGATCGGAACGCCCATCTCCTCGCTGACGTAGTCGAGATACTCGCGGGCGGCCTTGGGGATCGCCTCGTACCCCTCTTCGGCGACGGCGGCCCAGTCGACCTCGTCCCACGGCTCGAAGGATTTCAGGACGGGCTCACACTCGCCCCACCGCTCGGTCGTCGCTGGCATCGTCTCGATCTCCTCGCCGTCGAGTTCGTAGGCGTGGCCGATCTTGACCTCATCCAGTCCGGCCAGCACGTCGATGTGATTGATTGCAATTCCGGTGAAGCCGTTTGCGCGGGCAGCATGCCGGAGCATCGGCATGTCGAGCCAGCCGATGCGTCGGGGTCGACCCGTCACGGTACCGAACTCGCCGCCCTTCTCGCGGATGAAGTCCGCCAGTTCCTCTTCGGTGTCAGTGCCGTCCAACTCGGTCGGGAGCGGGCCGGTGCCGACACGCGAGAGGTAGGCTTTGACGATGCCGACGACCTCGCCCTGACCGATAACGGTCGGGCCGACACCGGTGCCGACGGCCGCGCCGCCAGCGGTCGGGTTCGAGGAGGTGACGTAGGGATAGATGCCGTGGTCGATGTCGATAGACGTGCCCTGTGCACCCTCGAACAGCAGTTCGTCGCCGTCGTCGAGGCGCTTCCCGAGGAAGTCCCCGCAGTTGACGGTCATCGACTCCTCGCGGAAGCGTCGCCCGTACTCGTTGTAGGTCTCGAAGAGGGCGTCGACGTCGAACGCATCGGCGTGTTCCGACTCCTCGATGTCGAGGCCGTAGATTTCCTCGGCGACCGCGCGTTTCTGCGGGACGACGTATTCAAGTCGGTCCCGGAGCACCTCGGGGTCGAGCATGTCGCCGATCCGGATGCCGCGGCGGCCGGCCTTGTCCTCGTAGGTCGGGCCGATCCCTCGCTTCGTGGTGCCGGCGGCGAGATCCGAGTCGCTCTTTACTTCCTCCTCGATCCCGTCAAGCACCCGGTGGTAGGGGAGAATGGCGTGGGCCCGGCGGGCGATCCGCACGTCGGGATCGAGGCCCTTCTCGCGGAGCGTATCGAGTTCGTCAAACAGGGTTTCGGGGTTGACAACACAGCCGTTGCCGAGGATTCCGACTTTGCCGCGGACGGCCCCGCTGGGGACCAACGAGAGTTTGTACTCCGTCCCGTCTTGGACGACGGTGTGGCCGGCGTTGTCGCCGCCCTGATATCTGACGACGACATCGCTGTCCCCGCCCCAGATGTCGACGAGCGCGCCCTTGCCCTCGTCGCCCAACTGGGAGCCGACGATAGTTACGGTCATAACAGCCGTCGGTTCACAACCGGCGGGTAAACCGATTACGGTCCGCTCTACCTCGGACGTGACACCGTAGCACGGAATCCGAACTGTTAACTACTCTCACTCGGTTCGTCTACGGTACCGGTCAGTTCTCCCGCCGGGACAGCAACCTTTAAAACGAACCAAGACAAGTTAGCATGTGTCATGATAGACAGACTTGAGAAAGAAGTCGACATGCTCGAACGGCACCTGCAGGTCCTCCGCATGGTGATCGAGAACGAACCGATCGGGATCGTCAAGATGTCCAACGAGACCGGCTACCCCCATCACAAGGTACGCTACTCGCTGCGGGTCCTCGAAGAGTAGAACCTGATCGAGCCCTCCAGTCAGGGCGCGATCCAGACCGACCACACCGAGGAGTTCGTCGACGACCTCGACAACAAGATCGACTCCATCGTCGAGAAGCTCGGGACGATGCGCATCGACGACGCCGCAGAGATCGAAGGCTAAGGTCGTTCGTGTTTTTCGTCGGCTTCGCCTGCGGGGCCGATCGGCTGCCGGCTTACAGTTCCGGGACGTGGAGGTCGAAGGTGTCGCCGAGCCGTTCGACCAGACAGAGGTGGAACCCCTGTTTGCG
Source organism: Halohasta sp. (assembly GCA_046482755.1). GTDB lineage: Archaea > Halobacteriota > Halobacteria > Halobacteriales > Haloferacaceae > Halohasta. The sequence goes on from JAWOEO010000113.1 coordinate 1,977, forward strand.
GGAGATGTAGACGAAGCTCTTGCCCCGGCTGGCGCTCAGGAAGCCGCCGCCGGTGGCGTTGGCCGCCGCATCGAGGGCCGCCCCCTTGTAGTAGCTCGTCGTCACGCCGAAGGCGGCCGCGAAGCTGTCGGTTTGGCCGACGATCTCGCTGCCGTCCCGAACGAGCGACTCGATCATCCCGCCGCCGACGGGCTGTTTTGACTCGTTGAACTCGGCGACGAACAGTGGCCGGTCGCGTTTGTCTCGGACGACCAGATCGAACGCCGCCGATAGCGTATCTCCTTGATCGTCGGTCCCCAACTCGACGCTGCCACGGAGTTCGGCCCGGTTGATCGCCGGGATCGTCTCGTAGATCCCACTGAGGTCGTTTCGGTTGCCCGTCTCCTGAATGTCGAAGAGGAACTCCTCGACGAGCCACCGGACGAAGGCGTGTTCGATCCGCTCCTCGAGGAACGCCTCGAACGGCGTCCCGTCGACGCTGGCCCCCTCCGTGTCGAAGGTGGTATGCGGTTCGATCCGGATGTTCGACCGCACGTCGGCCTGGGTCGCCTCGCCAGCGGCGGCGTCCTCGAGGGTGGCTTCGCCCTTCGAGGCGTACCGCACCAGCAGGTTGGTACCCTCGAGGGCCTCGGCCGTCGACAGCGAGCGGCCGGCCGCCGCGGCGCTGCCACTGGCTGCCGGCCCGTCGCCGACGTCTCCGGACTGGAGTTTCGCTTCGAGTCGGTCGACCTCGGCGCGGGCCGCCGATAGCTCCTCGCGGACCGACTCGAGTTCCTCGCGGGCGGCATCGCGCTCGGCGATCGCCGCATCCCGCTCTTCGATCAGCGCCTCGTGTCGCTCCTCGGCTTTGTCCATGACCTTCTCGGCGCGCTTGAGCCGTTTTTTGAGTTGCGCGCGGGACAGTTGGGAGCCGGAGGCCGACTGTCGACGACTGGAGGCCCCCGAACGAGTGGTCGACTCGCTCCGGTCGGCGTCCGAATCGCTGCTCGGATCGAGCGACGGGATCGTCTTGGTGTTCCGCCACTCGGCCTCGCTGCTGAAGACGTCGTTGCCCGACTCGCTGGTCGCCGAGCCCGCCGTCGCCGCCTGTCGTCTGCGGGTGCCGTTCGCCGTTGTCGCCGACTCGGAGCGGGACTTCGAGGCCGCCTCGTTGCGGGTCGCTCCGGAGCGATCGGTAGCCGAAGCCGACGATGAGTCGGAATCGGTCGACCGTCGGCCGGCCGTCGACCGCGTCGGTGTCGGCGTCACCGACCCAGTGTCGCTTGCGGGATCGGATGTCTCGCTGTCGCCGTTGGTCGCCTCCGTTTCGGTCGCGCCGTCGGCGTCGGTCGGCTCGGCGGGATCCGAGCGATCGGTCGACGACCGGTCAGCCGTCGGCTGGTCGGCCTCCTTCTCGTCGACCGGTTCGTCGGCAGTCGGCTCGTCGGCTTCCGCGTCGTCGGCCTCCGGGATATCGATCACCTCGAGATCGGCCGCATAGACGGTGTAGATCCCCACTTCATCGTCGGCGCGCTCGAAGGCCTCATCGCCCGTCAGGAGTCGCTTGCTGTTGCCGACGAAGGCGGCGCTCATCGACTTGCCGCCGTAGTAGACGGTGTAGTAGTCCCCCGAAAGCACGTTCTCCGAGAGCTCGATGTATCCCGTGAAACTCCCCGACGACAGGGTGGCATCCGCCTCCGAGATCGACTTCTCGTTCGAGTAGTACTCGGCCTGTTTCTCCCCGCGGCCGTACATCGCATACAGCAGCGGCAGCGCCGGGTCCGGTGCTTCGTAGGCGGTCCCGTCGGCCGTCTCGAACGCCGACAGCGACCCCTCCCTGACGGCGATCAACCGGCCGTTGAGCATGAACCCCCACGCGGCCCCCGCGGTCACCGCCCCAGAAAACTCCCGGTCGGCGAGCCCACCTAATCCCTCGTACCCACCGCTGAACGGGGTCGACTCCCACCCCGTAACGGTGTCGACTATCTCACGATCCATTTGCAATAAGGTCGCTACAGACGACTGAAATACCTTCCGGAGCGTCGCACATTTGATTCACATTTGAAAAAGTGAATTAAAACGACACTACTCGAAGCTCAGACGGCGAGGACGGCGTACACGACGAGAAATCCGAAGTAGAGGACGACTAACGCACCGAGGGCGACGATCCGAAACCGGTTGAGTGCGGCCTCCTCCTCGGTGTAGTTCCGTTTGAACGCCTCGCGTTCGTCCTCGCCGAGTTCGTTGTAGTGCTCGAGGCCGACGTGGAGTCGACACTGTTCGTTGTTCGGGAGTTCGAACCCGCAGTAGGGACAGACTACCGGCGTTTCGTCTTCGGGGACACGGGTTTCGGGACGGGAGGTGGTACTCATGGTCCGCCTCCCGAGATGAACGGCGGTTCGACCAGCGGTGTGGTGACGACCCAGAGGCTGATCATCGTGTAGCCGACCATGACCAGCGTGATCCCGTACTGGCTTTTGATCGCTGCCAGCCGACCGGGGAGCAGGTCGTAGGCCGCCGCGTGGGCCACCCAGACCGCCAGCACGTGGCCCAGCAGGACGAGTCCCATCTCGACGCCCGACACCCAGCCGGGGAGCCCCGCGAGAACGGGGGGTTGTTGGGGTGGCGACAACGGGGCGGCGGTGACGACCGCCAGCGTGGGCAGTAGCCCAGTCACGAACGCGAGGTTGTGGGCGAGATGGTAGCCGACCGCAATCGCCACTAGCGAGGGGGCAAACCGGTTGGCCAGCGCCTCACGGGTGATGTAGGTCGACCCGTAGCGTCGGGCCAGCCCCATCGCCCACCAGAACGCCGACAGAAAGACGCCGAAACCGGCGAGATAGGCGACGAGATAGACGCTCAGCGGAGGCAGTCCCAGTCCGACGGCGGTGACGACGAACGTCTCCCAGAGCCACGTGGCGACGAAGCCGTCGAAGGTGGTGACATACAGCAGACAAACGACGAAGGCGACCTCGTCGCGGCCCGACACGAGGTCCGTGTCGGTGAGTGCCATCCCCGGCAGCCGAACGGCGATGCCGTCGGCGGTCCGTGAAAACGGGGCGAACCGACCGAACAGCGCGAACGCCCGCGAGATCGGGTCGACGGCCGAAAACCATACGTCCGACCCGAACACCACCGCACCGGCAACGGTAACGACAGTGTAGGCGACCAACGTCGTCGCCAGCAGCCGCGGATCGTCGGCCATCGGGGTGACGACCTCGATCCAGATCAGCCCGAGCAGCCCGACCACGCTCGGCCACACGCCCAGCCGCTCGGGGTACGGCCGGTTCAGCGTCGGAAACAGCTCCGCGAGCGTCCGGAACGGGTTGAGCGTCGACCACGAGTTGCCGAGGAGGTAGGTCGAGGCGACGTAGCCGCCCCACCAGCCAACCCAGACGAAGACGACCGCGAAGTTGCGGAGCCCGGTCGACGGGCCGGTGAATCCGATGTAGACGGTTAGTAGGAGGAGGCTAACGCCGGTTAGTCGACCGATACCGGCGACGAGCCGCCCCGGCGCGGGGAGCTGTCGGCGCCACTGGTGGAACGAGCGGATGAACACCCGGTCGGTGACGAACGACGCCAGCAGGAACGAGGCCCCGACCGCGCCGCCGCCGGTCGTTAAAAACAGCCACGTGGGAACGGTGACGGTCGACGCACCGGCGTCCCGGAGGCCGGCCGCGTGGGCCACCCCCGGAGTGCTCAGCAGCGCGACCGCCAGCGTCGCCCCGAGAAGTCCGACACCCGCGTGTGCGCCGAGCCGTCGACGGTCCATTGGCGGCGCTACGGCACACCGACAGGAGTAGCTTGCGACTCCGATGTGTTCAGCGGCGACGACGGTTGGGAGGATTTTTAGTCACCGCCTTGCAACGAGGTGGTATGAGTACCGAAACGGACGACGGACACGACGACCATCACCTGCCGGCGGTCGAGGACTGGCCGCGTGGGTTCGGCGAGGCCAGCTGGTGGCCGTTCGTGACCGCCCTCGGTGGCGCAGGCATCTACGTCGGAGTCGCCCTCTGGATCATCGCCGATCTGGTTCCCCCGCTGGCCGGACCGGCGGTCGTCGTCGGCAGCGTCGGACTGTTTTTGACCGGCATCTACGGCTGGCTCTACCACGCCTTCATCACGAAGTTCTGGACGCGAGAGGTCTCCGAACGCGGGAGTTCGTCGCTCCGCTGGGGGATGATCGCCTTCCTCGGCTCCGAGTTGGCGACTTTCGGCGCGATCTTTACTTACTACTTCTACTTTCGTGCGGGCGCGGAGTGGACCCTCCCGTCGACGACACCCGATCTGGTGAGTTCGTTGATCCTGGCCAACACCGCCGTGCTGGTGGCCTCCTCGTTTACCCTCCACTGGGCCCACGTCGCCATCCGCAGCGGTGACCGGACCAACTTCCTCCGCGGGATGGGACTGACCGTCCTCCTCGGCGTGGTCTTCCTCGGCGGACAGGCCCTCGAATACTTCGAGTTCATCGCTCAGTACGGCTTTACCTACGCCGAAGGGATCTACGGCTCGGCGTTCTTCGGGCTGACCGGACTCCACGGCCTCCACGTCATGCTCGGGGTCGTCTTCATCGCCATCGTCTTCATCCGCGGGCTCTACGGCCAGTACTCCGCCGATCGGCACCTCTCTGTCAGCACCGCCTCGATGTACTGGCACTTCGTCGACGCCGTCTGGATCTTCCTCGTCGTCGTTCTCTACCTCGGCGCGGGACAGGCCTGATCGCCACGCGGCCCCGACCGACGCGGATCGCGGGGGTCAAATGTCCCGACTGTCTTCAGTTCTGTAATGCGAATCCACGAGCTCGGCGAGGGTACCCCCGAGGTTGCTGTCGTCGGGGGGATCCACGGCGACGAGCCCTGCGGCCCTCGGGCGATCGATCGGCTGCTCGCCGCCGAACCGTCCGTCGAACGGCCGGTCAAGCTGATCGTCGCCAACGAGGCGGCCCTAGAGGCGGGCCAGCGCTATCTCGATGCGGATCTCAACCGGGTGTTTCCGGGCGATCCCGACGCCGCGGCCCACGAGCGGCGGCTGGCCCACGATCTCGCCCGCGAGATTCAGGGCTGTACGACGCTGGCGCTCCACTCCACCCAGTCGACGCCGAAACCGATGGGCGTCATCCGGTCGGTCGACGAGGTCGCCCGCGCGATCTACCCGCGGCTGCCGCTCGATGTCCTGATCGAGACCGACGCCCACACCGACGGGCGGCTGATCGAGTACCCACACACCATCGAGGTCGAATGCGGCCTGCAGAGGACCGAGGCGGCCGCCGAGACGGGCTACGAGCTCGTGCGGGCGTTTCTGGCCGCCACCGGGGCGCTGCCGGCCCCCGATGCCGACGACCGCTTCGATATCCCCGACCCCGAGACGGTCGAGGTCTTCCGGCTGCAGCAGCCGATCCACAAACCCGACGGCGATCGCTACGAGGTGTTGGTCGAGAACTTCGAACCGGTCGAGGCGGGGACGGCCTTCGCTGCGGTCGACGGCGAGCCGCTGTACGCCGACGCGGACTTCTATCCCGTGTTGGTTTCGCCGGAGGGCTACGAGGAGATCTTCGGCTACGTCGCCGAGAAAACCGGGCAGGTCGCCTAGTCCTCACCGAGTTCGACCAGCGTTAGCGACCTATCGAGCTTGCAGTGGTCGTGTGGGGGCTCGCCCTCGACCGAGACGATCCGGTACTCGGTGTCGAAGTCGGCCCCCTCGGGGACGCAGTACTCGTGGCTCGGACACTCGGTGTGGGGACAGGGGCCTTCGAGGCTGGCCTTGCTGCCGGCGTAGGCCCCCCGGGAGTCGATGTTGGCGGGGATGGTCGCGGGCTCGACTTCGACGGCCCGCACGCCGGCGTCGTGGAGCGCACAGTCGAGCAGTTGGGCGTTCTCTCGGATCCCCGTGATCCGGTAGCGCCGCCCCTCGGAGAGGTTGAGACACTGGCTGCGGTAGGGACAGCCCTCGCAGCCGGCGGCCTCCCCGCGGTAGACGAACTCCCGGCCGACCTCCGCGAGTCGGTCGCCGATGAGCGTGACAGTCGACATAGGGCCGGTTGGGGGCCGAGGCCTGTTAACCTTCACTCCTAGTTCGGCCGGTCAGTTCGTCGAGCCGGTCGAGGTAGTCATCGCGGGGGACCTGATACGCTTCGCGGTAGTCGACCTCGCCGGCGGCGAAGGCGCGGGCGGTCTCGACCGCGCCGTCGACGGCCGCCGGCCGGTCGTCGAAGGCGTCGGTCCCGACCGCGACCTCGGGTTCGACGAAGAGTTTGACCTGCCAGTGGTCGGTGTCGACCGACCCCGCGCCGGGTCGACGTCGGGGGGAGCCGTTGGTGACGTAGATCGTGGGGAGACACGCCGCCGGGAACGCCGCCGAATCGAAGACGTCGGGTCGGTACGCGAGGATGACCCGCCCCTCGGATTCGGCGTTCCAGACGCGCCAGCCGGCCGGCAGCTCGGGAAGCTCCATACCCGGCGTTGGCTGCCGACCCACTAATACGGTTCCCTGTCGGCGGTCCCGCTGCCCGAGTCGTCGACCGGGGGCGGCCGATCGCCCGGCCGTCGTCGACCGCGTCGGTCGTCGCCTCCGCCACCGTGGCTGGCCCGACCGGACGAACTGTTGTCGTTTTCGGAGAAAGGCTTAAATATATCAAAAAACACAATTCAAATAGTCTCGGTCTCCCGACCGGGCAAACACACCTCTCCACGCGCCGTTCGTTGGTTCTTGATGCTGTTTGTCGCCAGTCGCCGATCGGGTGTTCGGTACGGTGGAGTGGTATGCGTACACATGCCACATACGACAGATCGGCCGCGGCGTCCGCACGATCGCCAGCCGCCGGGCTGTCGCGACATGTTCGGCCGGCATGCGGTCGACACGAGTGTGTCGACCGGGCTCCGGCCAGTGATACAATGAGCAACGACAGACAGACCCTCGAACACCTCAGTCAGCACTACCAAGCATCGGTTCCGGAAGACCTCCGGGAAGCGAAACCGTTTGAGTGGTATCTCGACGAGGTGACCGACGATCCGCGGATCGCTCGCAACGCCCACCAGCGCGTTGCCGACATGTTCGACCACTACGGCACCACCTACGACGAGGACGCCGGCGTCGTCGAGTACACCATGGCCGCCGAGGACCCGTTACACGACGGCGAGAACGTCTTCTACGGGCGGGAGGTCCACGAGTCGATCCACGAGTTCGTCAACAAGGTCAAATCCGGCGCACGGGGGCTCGGCCCCGAGAAACGAATCAAACTCCTGCTGGGCCCCGTGGGATCGGGCAAATCCCATTTCGACTGGCTCGTCAGGCGGTACTTCGAGAACTACACCTTGCAGGAGGCGGGCCGGATGTACACCTTCCGGTGGGTAAACCTCTGTGACGTGATCCGCGATCAGGACCCCGCCGACGACACCGTCGAGTCACCGATGCATCAAGACCCCATCGTCCTCCTGCCACAGGAGCAGCGGGACATGATCATCGAGGGGCTC
>JAWOEO010000174.1:0-3714 GCA_046482755.1 Halohasta sp.
GAGAGACCGAGCGACTGCATGCCCGTCTTGTAGTGTTCCTCGATGAAGTGCCGGGCATACCCCATCGGGGTTTCGAGCTCCGAGAGCACGTCGTCCGAAACGTTGTAGGTATCTTGGAGGACCGACATTTGTTTCGGCTCGCGTTTTTCGAGACGCTCGACCGCGCCGATGATCGGCGTGCCAGTAACGTGCCACGCCATCGGAAACAGCACGTCGTCGCCCTGCTGGCGGCGGTAACGCGCGTACACGTCCGGGACGGTGTAAGTTCGGGCGTGGCCGATGTGCATCCCGCCGCTGGGGTAGGGATACGGGACCGTAATAAAGGTCGTCTCCTCGTCGTCGGGGTCGGCAGTCGTGGTAGGGTCGGGCTCGTAGCGCCCCTCGGCGTCCCACCGCGCCCGCCAGTCGGCTTCGAGTTCCTGCGGGTCGTAGTCCATACGGGCCCCTCCGTGTGTCGGGCCTAAAATAGCATCTATCGTAGATCGCTCAGGCGAACTTCCTGACGGTCATATCCAGCGTATCGAGGTCGACGATCGGCGCGTGGGCCACGTCGGGGTCGATGTTGACCTTCTTCTGGAAGGCGGTCTGGGCCTGCCAACAGCCGCTGTTGACCGCGAGGACGTTGTGGTACTTCCCCCACCCGAGTTTGTGCACGTGACCGGTGTGGAAGACGTCCGGTATATCGTCAATAACTAAATAGTCCTTCTCCTCGGGTGCGAGCCGCATCTTGCCGCCGTACTGTGGAGCGACGTGGCGCTTTTTGAGGAGTTGGTACATCGCCTTGTGTGGCTCGTCGTAGCTGGCCTTCTCTTCGGGGAGTTCGGCGATCACCTCGTCGAGCGAGACGCCGTGGTACATCAGGACCGAGACGCCCTCGATGGTGACCGTGGAAGGGTTACCCGTAATGCGGCAGTCGTGGGCCGACATGATGTTTCGGAGTTCCTCATCGAAGCCCGGTTGGGGTTCGGCCAACCTGACCGCGTCGTGGTTGCCGGGGATCATGATGATCTCCATGTCACCGGGGACGGCCTTGAGATGCTCCGAGAAGGCTTCGTATTGGTCGAAGATGTCGACGATGTCCAACTCCTCGTCCTGATCGGGGTAGACGCCGACACCCTCGACCATGTCGCCCGCGATCAGGAGGTACTCGACGTGTTCGGCCTCCTCGGTGTGAAGCCAGTCGGCAAACCGGTTCCAAGCGTCGGCCATGAACTCCTGGCTGCCGACGTGGACGTCGGAGATGAGGGCGGCCTGCACGTGGCGGTCGGCAGTCGAGGGGCGGAAGGTTCGAGGCACGTCGGGGAAGAACAGCGAGTCGACGAACATGATGCCGCTGTCGTCGGCAAGGGTCCCCTGGACCGCGATACACTCGTCGAGCAGGAGGTCGTCGACCAAGTCGGCGATATCCCGATCCTTCATCACCAGTGCCGGGAACGTACCCGTGGTGTCTTCGAGTTCGATCAGCCAGTGGCCGCTGGCGGTCGACCGGATGTCGTTGACCAACCCGATCATCTCGGCGTCGCTGCCGCCGCCCATCGACTGGATCGCCGACGCCGGGCGGTGGTTGACCCGACCACCCAGAAGTTTCGAGAGCCGCTCATAGCGGTCCCGAAACGTCGTCACGAACTGGCGGTACTCGCCGGTGCCGGTGCTCCGGCCGGTGATATCGCCGCTGATCTCGGCGGGCTGTGGGGACCGCTCGCGCGCCGAACCCGCAGCCGCCGCATCGGCGACACCGGAGGCCACATTTGCAGTTCCGGACGCTTCGGTAGCGGCCTTCGGGGTCGGTTCGGAAGACCCCCCTGTTTCGGCTGGACGACTACTTGCAGTCGGTTGGTTACTGGATTTCTTGTCTGGAGTTGAAACGGGGGTTTGAGACGGGTCAGCCTCGATGCCGGGGGGATCCGGGGCCGGGTCGGCATCGAGAACGCGCCGAACGTCGTCGACGGTCACCCGAAGTGCGTCGTCGTCGGTCGACTCAACGACCGCCTCGACGGCGGTTGCGGGATCGGCCGCCCCGGCCAGCAGCGTCACAGCCTCCCGCTCGGCGTTGTAGCCACGGGCAGCGAGTGCACGGACGACCCCTGACTGCGTCTCCAGAGACACACCCAGCCGTGGGGTGGCTCCGCTCAAAAGGATGCCGAACCGACGCGCGGCTGTCGACGAGAGTGACCCCGCCGAGAGCCGACTCATCGATGGGGTAAACGGTGTCTACCGGAGAGTAGGCGACCACTAAACTCGACGGAATCGAAGTATCCAGTGATTAAATCACAAGACGTGCCGGGGAACGTACCCAGAAGCTTCAAACGCGGGCCAATCGAATGGGCGGACAATGAGTCCAGGGGATCGTCGGCCGTCGGACGACGAAACCGCGTCGTCGGGTGACCGAGGGTCGACGGCGAGCGATGGGGGGACCGGCGACCGACAGGTCGACGCCGCCGGATCGGACGGTGATGGGGGCAAGCCGGGTGCCGACGGGAGCAAGCGCTCTGGTAGTCGGGCGTCGACCGACGAGCCGGTGTGGCAGCAGGTCCTGACCGCCACCGACGGCCCGCTGTTGTTGCTCCGCGAGGTGGCGATCAGCTTCGGGGTCGTGCTGCTGATCGGGTTGCTGTTGTTCGGCGTCAGCGGCGTCTGGCCGCCGATGGTCGCGGTCGAAAGCGAGAGCATGGAGCCGAACATCAACAAGTACGACCTGATACTGGTGACCGAGCCCGGCCGGTTCACCGGCGACGCGGCCGACGAGACCGGCGTCGTAACGGTCGATTCGGTCGACGGGGAGAATCACGCATCGTTCGACCAACCGGGAAGCGTGGTCGTCTACAAGGATCCCGGCTCGTTCGGACCACCGATCATCCATCGGGCGCATTTCTACGTCGAGGCGGACGAGAACTGGCACGACCGGGCGAACCCCGACCACATCTCCGCCGAGAGCTGCGAGGAGTTGAACAACTGCCCGGCACCCCACGCAGGCTACATCACCAAGGGGGACAACGAGGCGAGCAACGGGAAATACGATCAGGCCAACGGGATCGCGCCGGTCGTCAAACCGGGGTGGATCACCGGCATCGCACAGCTCCGGCTGCCGAAGATCGGTTACATCCGGCTGGCGCTGACCGGGGCGGCGAGTTTCGGCCCGCTGTTGCCGGCGGGACTGGGCGCGATCGGGGCCAGCGGGGCCTACGCCATCGGTCGACGCGACCTGCTGGACTGATCGGCTGCTCAGTCGTTGTCGAACCGGGCCTGGACGAACGGCTGGACGTTCTCGATGTCGCCGAGCCGGGAGTCAGAAAGCAGGACGGTCTCGGTCTCGTCGATCGGCACCGAGAGGTTCATCTCCTTGGTCCGGCCGTAGCGACCCTTCGAGACGACGACCGCGTTGACGATCCCGAGCATGTCGAGTTCGCTGATGAGGTCAGTCACACGGCGCTGGGTAAGTACATCGGCGTCGATCTCTTCGCAGAGTCGCTTGTAAATGTTGAACACCTCGCCGGTGTTGATGTTGTGGACCCCGTTCTTTTCAAGCAGAATAATCGAAAAGAGGACGATTTTGCTCTGGGTTGGCAGGGTACGGACGACCTCGACGACTCGGTCCAACTCGATTTTGTCCTGTGCTTGGCGGACATGTGTTTCTTCGATGAGATCGGCTTGGCTTCGTTCGGCGAGCTCGCCAGCCGTCCGGAGAAGGACGAGCGCACGGCGAGCATCTCCGTG
>JAWOEO010000190.1:0-5051 GCA_046482755.1 Halohasta sp.
TCGTCGCGGTCGACGTGGCCGCCCGGCGGCACGCGAATGCCGAGACGGTCGTGGTGGTGGAGCGCGGTCGCGCCCTCGTGGACGATATAGACGGTCGACGTAAAATGCCGGGTCGTCTCCATACGACTGGAGAACGACCGGTCGGTATTGAATCCTGTCTGTCGACGCAGTTAGGCGCGCAGCCCATCGGCAGCGAACTCCGCGCGGAGTTTCTCCTCGTCGTCGGTCGAGAGGTTCGTCTCCAGGAGCTGGGGATCGTACGGTTCGAGTTCCTCGATGACACGGTCCGTCTGGGCGTCGGTCACGAGCATGAACAGCGCGGACTCGCCGGGATCGATCTCCTCGCCGACCTGCTTGATGAAGTCGTCGTCGATCCCGATGTCGGCGAACTTCCCACCGAGGGCTCCCGAGACTGCGCCGACAGCCATCCCCAAGACGGGCGCGAGGAAGATCAGGCCGATCAACATTCCCCAAAAGGCCCCGCCGAGGGCACCCGACCCGACGAGACTCTGGGCCTGCTTGACGTCGGTTTTCCCTTCCTCGTTGCGGACCACCACGGCGGCGTCTTCCATCTGAATCAGTTCCTGTTTCTGTAGTTCGAAGAGCTTGTCACGGACGTCGAGCGCGCCGTCTTCGGTGTCGAATGCCAGAACGATGAGTTTCTTCATTGGGGCCTCCACTGCGAGCATCCACGGGCAGTGAAAAGTGGTTTTTTGCGGCCTGCTGTGAGTGTCGACTGGGGTGTTCTATTCGAACCGGATCGTCGCTCTGACAAAGGTTTAGGCCGCGCGGCGTCCAGTCGACGCCTATCGCTCCGAGCCTCCTCGACGTCCTGCCGCTGGTGGTCGTGATGGTCGCTGGCCCCCAGATTCTCAGTGCGATTTTTCTGGCGACCAGCGGGCAGTGGCGGCGCAACTCCGCGGCATTCGTCATCGGGGCAAGCCTATCGATCACGCTCGTCGTTACGGCTGCCTACACCCTCGGGATCGGTGCCATCGGGCAGGGCACGTCGAACACGACACTCAGCGCGATTTTGCTGGTCGTCCTGCTGGTTGCGATGGTCGACACCTACCGGACCAGACACGAGGCCGAACCGCCGGCGTGGATGGGGAAACTGGGAACCGCCACCCCACGGTTTTCGTTCCGGCTCGGCTTCCTCCTGCTTGGATTCTTTCCGACCAATCTGCTCACATCGGTCGCTGTCGGCTCCTACCTCGCGGCCACCGGTGCGCCGTGGGGCGACGCCCTCCCCTTCGTCTCCCTCACACTCCTCGTCTTGGCACTCCCCGCGATCGTTCTGCTGGCCGTCGGCGAGCACGCCGAGAGGTTCCTCCCGACGGTCCGCGACTGGGTGGAGACGAACTCGTGGGTCGTCACCGAGATCGTGATCGTCTTCTTCATCGGCCTCTCGGTTAGCAATCTCGTGGGCTGAGTCGACCCGTCGGCTCGGGGAAATCCCTCACTACCGGATTCTCGGACAGTACACCCCGCCTGAAACGGCGTTTAATACCGCAGCCATCATAGTACGTATTGATCATGAAGATTAACTGGTCTGCCGTTCTCACCGGCTTCGTCGTAACGCTCGCCCTCGGGTTCATCAGCGGGCTCATCTACACCGGATCGACCACCACTGGGGCGGTCACCTACTGGGGTGTCATCGGGATCCTCGGTGGTCTCTCCGCCGGCTACATCGTCGGTGGCCCGATGGGCTCGGGTGCGGCCCACGGGGGACTCGCAACCGTCCTCGGATCGGTCGTCGTGCTGGTCATCGCGGCGTTCACCACGCTGCTGTTCGGGGGTCTCGTCCCGACCCTCGGCGTAATCGGCTTCGGCGCGCTCATCGTCGCGTTCCACGCCGTTCCGGGAGCCATCGGTGGCGCACTCGGCTCGTGGCTGAAGGACCGCCGGACTGCCCCCGACGCAGTGGGTACCCGGGCGTAGCTCTACCACCACCGTTCCGTCTTTTGTGCCATCGCGGACCGTTCCGTACTCTATCGACTGACAGTCGACGCAGTCACCAACTACCACCTTGCGGCTGGATGCCCAACGTCACCGCATGAGATCACGCGGATACTCGGCACATCGCTTGAGGCCGACCGAGTGGAGTCACGTCAGATGAGCACCGACGCGAGGCGGTCGCGGCGGTTCCTGTTGGTTGTCGGCCTGCTTGTCGGCGCGGTCTCGGCGTTGATTGTTCTCCCGTTTCTCAACTGGATTCTCGTCGCCGTCATTCTGGCCTACGTGCTCGCGCCCCTGAACCGCCGGCTCTCTCGTCGACTGCCGTCGAGCCTCGCAGCCGGCATATCGATCACGATCGGCCTGTTTGCGATCGTGCTTCCGGTCGTCGTGGTCCTCGGCGTCGCCGCCACCCAGACACGCCAACTCATCGAGGGGTTCGATCCGGAGACCGTCTTCAGGGTCGACGACCTGATTGCCGACCGCTTCGGCGTGACCCTAGACGCGATGGAGCTGCAGGAGACGCTGTCGGGGACGATCTCGTCGGCTGGGCGGGGTGTCGTCGGCAACGTCTTCAGCTTCGTCGGCGGGCTTCCCGAACTCTTCATCGGGGTTACGGTCATGTTCTTCGTCCTCTACTATCTGCTCAAGGACGGCGACCGGGCGGCGGCGTGGCTCCGTACCGTGCTGCCGCTCGATCCCGCGATCAGAGAGGAGTTGTTCGACGAGAGCAACCTCCTGCTCTACAACTCGCTGGTCGGAACGGTGGCCGTCGCCGGGGTGCAGGCGGCCCTGCTTGGGGTCGCGTTCGTCCTCGTCGGGATCCAGAACGTCGTCTTCTGGACGGTCGTGACGTTCGTCGCGGCCCTGCTGCCGCTCGTCGGGGCCTCGATCATCTGGTTGCCGGCCGGCGGCTATTTCCTCCTCGTCGGTCGACCGGTGGCCGCCGTCGCCTTGTTGGGCTTCGGCGCGGTCGTCATCAGCACGGTCGACAACGTCCTCCGGCCGATGGTGATGCGACGCGGCGCGCAACTGAGTCCCGTGTTGACGATCCTTGGGATCTTCGGCGGGCTCGCGCTCTTCGGCTTCGTCGGGCTCTTCGTCGGGCCGATCGTTCTCGGTGTGACCAAACTCGTCGTCGAGCTATTCGCTCGGGAGTATGCCGGGTCGAGAGGGGTCGACGGGTCGGATGAGGCTGTCGAGGAGGCAGACGGCGAGGAAACCCACGCTGCAGATCTCCCGACTGCGGACCGTGACGAGCAGCAGACGGACACTACCGAGACCTCCGGCTCGTGATTCCGTGAGACGAGCACCTCCGAGACACGAACAAACGAGAACGTTAGGCGATCGATTGGGTCCGCTGGTCGGCTTCGAGCAGTTCGTGGTACCGGTTGCGGATCGTGACCTCGGAGATGTTGGCGACCTCGCTGACTTGGCTCTGGGTGACCTTCTGGTTGGTCAATAACGAAGCGGCGTAGATCGCCGCTGCGGCCAGCCCGACCGGCGATTTGCCGCTGTGGACGCCCTGTGCCTTGGCGGTCGACAGCAGTTCGCGGGCCCGACGTTCGGCCTCGTCGGAGAGGTCGAGATCCGAGGCGAACCGCGGGACGTACTGCTCGGGGTCGGCGGGCTTGATCTCCAAGGAGAGTTCGCGGGCGATATACCGGTAGGTGCGGGCGATTTCGTCCTTCTCGACCCGCGAGACGCCCGTGAGTTCGTCGAGGCTCCGGGGAGTGCCGGCCTGTCGGGCGGCGGCGTACAGCGAGGCGGTCGACACACCCTCGATCGATCGGCCCGGCAACAGGTCCTCGCTCAGTGCCCGGCGGTAGATGACCGAGGCGGTCTCCCGGACGTTATCCGGGAGTCCGAGGGCGCTTGCCATGCGGTCGATCTCACCGAGGGCCTGTTTGAGGTTGCGCTCTTTGCTATCCCGAGTGCGGAAGCGTTCGTTCCACGTTCGCAGCCGCTGCATCTTCTGGCGCTGCCGCGACGACAGGGATTTGCCGTAGGCGTCCCGGTCCTGCCAACCGATATTCGTACTCAGCCCCTTGTCGTGCATCATCTTGGTCGTCGGCGCGCCGACACGGGATTTCTGGTCCTTCTCGTTGCTGTCGAAGGCGCGCCACTCGGGGCCGTGGTCTATCTCGTCCTCTTCGACGACGAGCCCACAGTCGGCACAGACCGTCTCACCGTGTTCGGTGTCGGTGGTGAGGTCCCCCCCACATTCAGGACAGTGAACCGTCTCCTCGGAGTCGGTCGACTCCCCGGCCGACCGGTCGCGCTGTCGGGTGTGCTCGTCGGTAAACGTACGGACGTTATCAGTCATGATTTGTGTGGAGCGTGTGACAGATACGTCTCTCTCACGGGCTGATCTCCATCAGTATTCACGGACTGAATCTACTTAATTGTATCCTATAATATCTCGTCTCAAAACCGAGAAAATAGCATGACTGCGCAGGGGTGAAAACCATTAACAATACCCCCGATTACTGCGGGCGGTTTTACCTTCGGCTAAGGCGGTGCGGATTTGACTGTTGTGTCACGCCGGTAGCGACTGGTGGCTGTGGTCGGTGGTCGTCGACGCCAGCGGTCGACGGCGATGGTTGGTGGTCGTCGACGCCAGCGGTCGACGGTGGTCGACGGCGATGGTCGGTGGTCGTCGACACCAGCGGTCGACGGCGGGAGTCGAAGGGCGCTGGCGGGGTCGCTGTCCGGACCGAAACCCTTACTCACCGGCCGCGGTTCGGGGTAGATATGAGCGATTCGCCTGTCGATCCCGAGGACGTACGCCACGTCGCCGGGCTCGCCCGTGTGGATCTCGCCGACACGGAGGTCGACGAGTTCACCGAGCAGTTCGCCGACATTCTGGACTCCTTCGAGGCGCTCGACGAGGTGCCCGAAGTCGAATCCGAACCCGACCTCGTCAACGTAATGCGGAGCGACGAGGTCCACGAGGGGCTCTCACAGGAGGAAGCCCTCCGGAACGCCCCCGAAACCGAGGACGGCTACTTCAAGGGGCCGAGCGTCTCATGAGCGATCACAACGTCTTCGTCACCGAGTCGACCGTCGAAGGCGACAGCGAGGGGCCGCTGGCC
>JAWOEO010000219.1:0-5915 GCA_046482755.1 Halohasta sp.
TAATAGGAACTCTACAATTGTCCTTTATTCAATATCTGACCTATCGGGGAGGAATAAGAGCACAAATAGAAGCTGTGCGAATTAGAAAAGACAAAAGAGGAATTGGAATTGGAAAGACAATGTTTGAATGGGCTGTTAATAGAGCAAAAGCACGAAATGCTCATTTATTGCAATTGACGGCCTGTTCGACAACCCGCGGCTCATCACGACGCTCGAACCGGTCGACCCCGGCACCGACGGCGCGGTCACCTGGCAGGGCGAACTCACCGGCCTCGCCGGGGTCGTCCTCACCGGCCTGCTGTCGACCGCGGTTCTCCCCCTGGGGATGGTGTGGCCAGCCGCGGCGGTCGTCGCCTGCGGCGGCCTCCTCGGGATCACCGTCGACAGCCTGCTGGGGGCGACCCTCGAAGGCGGTCGGCTCGGCAACCAGTGGGTCAACTTCCTGGCGACCCTCACCGGGGGGCTGTCCAGCGCCGGGCTCGCGGTCTGGCTGCTCTGATGACCTCCCGTCCCCCACCCGTTCGGCCCGCCCGGTCGACCGATGCCACTGCCCTCCGAACGCTCCAGTCGCTGCTCGCCGAGCCGAGTCCCGAGTTGCTGTCGGCGGCGCTCGCCGAGCGCTCGGGGTCGATGCCGGTCCGTACGGCCACGCTTCTCGTCTCACCCACTGCCGAGGACCGACCGGTTGGCTACCTGCTGGCGGTCGGCAGCGAGCCGACCCACGTCGCCGAACTCGCCGTCGACCCACGCGTTCGCCGCGAGGGACGGGCGCGGCAACTGCTGGCGGCGGCCTGCGGCGACGCCGAGGCAGTGACGGTCCACGTGGCCGCAGACAACGAGCCGGCGCGAGCGCTCTACGAGGAGTTCGGCTTCGTCGAAACCGGGCGGTCGACCGATCGGTTCGACGGTAGTGACTGCCTAACGCTACGATACTCTCCGGACGCCGACCGGACAGAAGAGTAGTCGACGCCTACCGGAAGCAGTTAGACCTCGGCTTCGAGGTCGGGGTCGGCCGCCCGGAGTTGGTCGGCGGTCAACACCCGCGTGCCGACCGGCTGTTTGACGAACTCGCCGGTCGACCGGGCGACGATGTGGTCCAGTCCACACTGGGCAGCCACGTCGAGTTGGCGCTGTGTGAGTTCACCGTCGATGACCGCCGCGAACGGCTCGTCGGCGGCCTCGATGGCCGCGACGAGGTTCTCGGGGTCGACCTCGTCGAGCAGTTCGAAAGACGATCCCAGCAGCCGGGCGGTGCCGGTCGAGTCGTCGATGACCGCCCGGAGGTGGCTCCGGAGCGTCGGCGGCGACGCGTCGTCCGTATCGGCTTCGACCGCCGACTCAGACACCGGCCCGTCGACGGCGACCCCCGCGTCGACCTCGGTGGTGGCGTCGACCGACGTGCTGGCATCATTGTTGTCGTCGGCTTCGGGCTCACGGGTGGGCATCTGCGGCTCGGTGTCGGCGGTATCGGTCGACCCGGTCGGGATCACCTCGACTTCGGTCGGCGACGACGTGGCCTCGGTGCCCGCTGAGTCGTCGGTCGACGCCGGCGGCTCGGTGCGGCCGGTTTCGACGAGGCCGGTGATCGTCTCCCGGAGGTTCCGGGTGTCGCCGAGCCGGTCGGCGGCGATCTTTTCGCGGAGCAGCGAGTGGACCTCGCCCCGCGAGAGGTCCTCGACCGACTGGCCCGCGGGCGCGAAGACGACGTAGTCGACGTCGCCGACCTGCAACAGCTCTCGGAGGATCAGCTCGCCGCCCCGGTCGCCGTCGACGAAGGCGGTGACGGTCTTCTCGGCGGTCAGTGTGGCCACCGCCTCGGGGACGTTGGTCCCCTCGACGCCGATGGCGTTTTTGATCCCGTAGTCGAGGAGTTGGAGGACATCGGCCCGCCCCTCGACGACGATGATTGCATCGGAGCTCTCGACGCTCGGCCCCGCCGGGAGGCCGGCATACTCGTCGATGTCGGCGACCTCGACGGACTGTCTGACGTCCGCCAGGATGTCCTCGCTGTCGACGGCGGTCTCCTCGAAGGCCGTCGCCAACAGTTCCTTGGCGCGGTCGACGACCGCCCGGCGTTTGGCCGCCCGCACGTCCTCGATGGCGGTGACCTCGATCGAGGCCCGACAGGGGCCGACCCGCTCGATCGTCTCTAGGGAGGCCCCGAGGACGGCGGTCTCGGCCTTGTCGAGGCTGGTGGCGATCGTAAGCTCGCCGAATGACTGGCCGTTCTCCGAGCTGATTTCGACGTCAATGCGGCCGACTTTCGAGGACTGCTGGAGGTCCCGGAGATCCAACTCCTCGCCCAGCAGGCCCTCGGTCTGGCCGAACACTGCACCGACGACGTCGCTCCGTTCGACGACGCCGTCGGCGGCGATCCGGGCGTGAATGAGATATTTTGCTGTATCGTCCATGCTGTCGTTCCCCTCCGAGATGCTGACCGTATATCCGATAGAACGGTCCGCGGCAACGGTGATACAGTTTATAAAGACTGCGGAAACAAATAGCTGTCGTCGGATGTCGACGGCCACTGTTGAAGAAATAATTCCTTCAATCAGGCCTTCCGAGAGCGATGAGTAATATTTACGTACCGCTGTCGGCTAATCGTGGTAATGACTGGACGTCTTCGAACGCTGCTGTGGGTGGTGACAGCCTGCCTGCTGGTCGTCCTTTCGGTCCCGTGGTTCCTCTGGGGCGACGCTCGGACGGCCGCCGGGCTCCCGATCTGGGTGTGGTGGCATATCGGCTGGATGGGGCTTGCAAGCGTCGTCTTCTACCTGTTCGCCCGTACCGACTGGGACCGCTATATGGGGGTGAGCGATGTCTGAGCTGAGCCTCCAGCTCGGGATCGTCGTCGGCTACCTCGTCGTCGCACTGGCGATCGGCCTCCTCGCCTACCGGCTGACCAGCAACGTCGCCGAGGACTACTATTTGGCCGATCGCTCGCTCGGCACGCTGGTGTTGCTGTTTACGACCTTCGCCACGCTGTTGTCGGCGTTTACGTTCTTCGCCGGGCCGAACCTCGCCTACGCGCAGGGCCCAGAGTGGATCCTCGTTATGGGCGTGATGGACGGGATCCTCTTTGCGCTGCTGTGGTATCTCATCGGCTACAAACAGTGGCTCGTCGGCCGGAAACAGGGGTATGTCACCCTCTCGGAGATGTTGGGTGATCGGTTCGGGTCGACCGGGCTCCGCAGGTTGGTCGCGGCCGTTAGCCTCTTTTGGCTGTTCCCCTACGTGATGCTCCAACAGATGGGTGCGGGCGAGGCGCTGGCGGGGCTGACCGGCGGGGCACTGCCCTACTGGGCCGGTGCAGCGCTGATTACGGCGTTTATGATCCTCTATGTCGTGATCGCGGGGATGCGCGGGGTTGCGTGGACTGATACGATCCAGGGGTTGTTCATGCTGTCGGTGACGTGGATCGCCCTCGCGTGGGTGCTCAGCGCGGTCGGCGGCCCCGCGGCGGCGACCGACGCCCTCGGGTCGACCAACCCCGAGTTCCTCGCGCTCGGCAGCGAGTTCTACACGCCGGCCTACATCATCTCGACGGCGGTAGTGATCGCCTTCGGCGTCACGATGTTCCCCCAGATCAACCAGCGGTTTTTCGTTGCGGGCTCCGACCGGGTGCTCAAGCGGTCGTTCGCGCTCTGGCCGGTGCTCGTGCTCCTGCTTTTCGTCCCGACGTTCCTGCTGGGGACGTGGGCGGCCGGCCTCGGGATCGACGTACCCGCTGGTGAGAACGTCCTCCCGGTGCTGCTCTCGGAGTACACCCCCGTCTGGTTTGCCGCACTGGTCATCGCGGGCGCGCTGGCGGCGATGATGTCCTCGTCGGACTCGATGCTGCTGTCGGGATCGTCGTACTTCATTCGGGATCTCTACCGGCCGTTCGTCGACCCGACGCTGAGCGAGGCCCGCGAGGCGTGGCTCGCCCGCGGTGGGGTGGCAGTGTTTGCGACCGCGTCGTTCTTCGCCAGCCTCCGCCAGCCGGGAACGCTAATCGAGGTCGGCAGTACCGCCTTCGGTGGCTTCGCCCAGTTGACCCTGCCGGTGTTGGTCGCCCTCTACTGGCGAGGCACCACCCGAAACGGCATCGTTACCGGCATTGCGGGGAGCCAACTGCTGTATCTCGCCCACGTGTTCCTCCCCACGATTCCGGTCGACATCGCGGGGTCGACCGTCCCGCTGTTCGCCCGGACCTACGGTGGCTGGGACGTCGCCCTCGCTGCGATGGCGCTGGGGGCGCTGCTGACCGTCGGCGTCTCGGCGCTGACGAGCCCGACCGCCGACGAGGACGACAGCCGACTCGTCGTCGGTGCGGATTAGACGCCGCCTACCGGCCGGTAGTCACCGACTACCGACGGGTCAGCGCGATCGGTGGCCCCGCGTCGACACTCTCGGTCGGGGCCAACGATAGCTATTGGCAACGTCGTGGTAGCTATCGCCAGCTACCTCACATGCACCGCCGAGCGTTCCTTCGGGCGGCCCTCGGAGTCGGCAGTCTGCCACTGGTCGCCGGCACTGGTCGTGGATCGGCCGATCGCAAATCGACCACCGATGAGTCGACGGTCTCGATCCGGCGCGGCCACCGGGTCGTCGATCAGGCCCGGTACGACGACGGCCGCCGGCCCGAGGAGCCGCCCGACTACGAGACCGAAACGGCGACCATCAGCGCCGAGACTGCCGCGGCCGTCGCCGCCAGCCGCGGGCTGGTCGACGAACTCCGCGCCCGAATGACCGATATCGACGCCGGCTTGGTTGCCGATGCGGCGGCCACCGTGGAATCGATCGGCATCAGCACCCAGTACGCAGGCGACCGATTGCGACTGTTCGTCGACTGCCCCGAGGGGGTCGACACCGATCGGGTGGCCGCCGGCGTCGACTCGATCGAGTCGGCGGTCCGCTCGGCGGCGACCGATCGGCTTCCCGAGGGACTTTCTGAGGTCGAGATCCGGGTTCGGGATCACCCGCCTGTTCGCCCGGAGCGGGCGTGTATCGACAGTCTCGGCCGATTCGCCGACGCCCAGTACCGCTCACAGGGGGTCGCCATGGGGGCGGCCGTCCGGAGCGAGGCGCTCGGTGAGATCGCCTCGACGGGGTTCCGCGGGCTCCGGGCCGGCCGGGCGGTGGTGGTAACGACTGCCCACACCTTCCGGAGCCGGACGGTCGCCGACGCCGCCGACATCCGCGGCGACCGGCTGTACCAGTCCCGGCGGCCCCACGCCATCGGCCGGTGTCACGCCGTCGGCTGGCGCGACGACCCCGAGGTCGACGCCGCCGCCGCCGCGGTCGACACCGACACCTATCCGAGCCGGTATCTCGCTGCCCCCGGCGGCGACAGCTACACCGAGCGACCGATCGTGGGCACCGCGAGCTGGGAACTGCTCGAAACCGCACTCGCCGAGGAGCGGCCGATCTACCGGCAGGGGGCGGTCACCGGTCGGTGTGAGGGGACACTCAGGGAACTCCGAGAGTTCGAGAACGGCTACCGCGAACTCGACGTCGACATCCACAGCGGCGGCGGCGACTCCGGCGGCCCCTACCTCTTGCCGACCGACGGGGGGTATCTCGTCGCGGGAGTCCACCTCGGCACCCGTGAAGACGGCCCCTTGCGGCGGGCGGTGTTCGTCGGCTCGGTACTCGACAGTCTCGGGGTCGAGTTCTATTGAAAAGTCGGTGATGCGGCCACCGAGAGGGCTCGGAACCCGGTCGGCGGCTGGCGTCGACCCGGTGTGTGAAGCGTCCCGACGGGTGGGCTACAGCGAGACCGCCTCTCGGTCGACCAGCGAGTCGGGGATGCGGAGTTCTTCGACCGTCGAGGCACCCGCGGCGGTCGTCAGCGTGATCGTCACACTGTCGCCGGGTTCGAATTCGGACTCGGTGTCTTCGGCTTCGAAGGTGAGAACGTAGCGGTCCGATCG
>JAWOEO010000030.1:0-13882 GCA_046482755.1 Halohasta sp.
CCGCGCCGTCGCCGCTGATCCCGCTGAGATAGATCACGCGGTCGACGCCGGCTGCCGAAGCGTGCCGGCGGAACCGCCGGGCGTACTCCCGGTCGCGGGCGGCGAAATCGTCGGTCGTCAGCGAGTGGATCAGATAGTAGGCGACGGCGACGTCCTCACAGACACCTGCAAGCGAGTCGTCGTCACCCAGATCCCCATCGGCCGGCTCGACGCCGTTGGGAAACGACTCCCGGCTGGCACTCCGCGAGAAGGCGACGACCTCGTGGCCCGCCTCGAAGAGCCGATCTACCAGCCGACGGCCGACGAACCCGGTCGCCCCGACAACAAGCGTTCGCATCGCTTCGACCTACGGACGACGGGGTCAATAGCGTTTGGCTCTCCGATGACCCATCAACGCGGTGAGAGACTGGCGATCGGCCGCCCCGTCGGCGTGGTCGACCCGTGGCCGTCGGAACCCACAAACCCATCTGTGATCCGATAAGTACGCCCAATCAGACCGCTTAAGTTAGCCCGCTGTAATGCTGGGTGTATGCCGACTCGCCGAAGGGCACTCGTTGTGATCGGCGGGACTATCGCGCTGGCGGGCTGTACCGACGACGACGACGGCCAGCCGGAGACCGACACGGGCGACGAACCGACGACCGACACGAACGGAACGGCATCGAACGAGACGACCGAACCGACAAACACCACGACCGAGGTGCCGGAGGCGATCGCCCCCGAGGTCGAAGCCGCGCGGCAGAGCATCGAGGCGGCACTGTCGACGTACGCCGGCTTCGCCGAGGCCGACGAGCCGACGATCCTCGATGTCACGTCGCTGAACCAGGCGTACGACCACCTCGAAGTGCTCGATCACCTCACTGAGGCCGACGACGCCCTCGACGATGCCGAACGCCGGGTCGACGACGACACCGGCGGGATCGAGCGGCTCCGACAGGAATATTACCTCCTCGACGAACTCGCCTACGCCCAGTGGCGAGGCCAACTGATCGGCATCACCGCCGAGCGCTACGCCGGCAGCACCGCCAAATCGAGCCCGACCGTCTCGTTGCTGGAGAGTCGCTATCAGGATATGCGCGACAAGCGGGGTTCCCTCTCCCGACGGCTCTCCAAGGCCGACTCCTATCTTCCCGACAGCTTCCAGCCCGATATCGGGGATCGAGAACTGTATCGCCGGAAAATCGAGCAGCTCGAATCCGAACGGTCGACCTTCGGGGTGTATCTGGCGGCCCACGAGGATTTCAAACCCGGCGTCGAGCAGTTCAACGAGGCGACCACCAGACTCTCGGAGGACCGACCGACGAGTGCAACCGCCAAGGCACGGGAGGCCGAACGCTCCTTCGAGGCCTGTCGCTCGACGCTCGAGGGAGCCACCGCCGAGACGCTCACGACGGTCACCGAATCCTTCATCTCGGGCGTCGACTCGAGTATCGCCGCCGCCCGTCGGCTGCAGGAGCGCGCCGAGAGTCGATAAATACGGTCAGGTCGAGTCGACGACGCTGAGATATCCCACATACAGCAGGGCCGCGGTCACGAGCGCGCCAGCCAGCACGGAGAGGCCGATGTAGCCGTCGAGTGCGATCTCGGGGTCGGCCCACAACACGGCCGCGCCCTCGACCGCGAAGACGAACAGCGTGCCGTACCCCACCGCGAAGGCGATCGCCCGACCGAGGGCGTACAACCCGAGCAGCCGACTGTTGAGCAACTCGACGACGAACAGCAGCGCGACTGCCAGCACGTACACC
The DNA here is from genome assembly GCA_046482755.1 of Halohasta sp. GTDB lineage: Archaea > Halobacteriota > Halobacteria > Halobacteriales > Haloferacaceae > Halohasta. The sequence continues at coordinate 1,746 of JAWOEO010000030.1, forward strand.
GGGACGGGAAACACTGTGCCCAGTTGTCGACCGGCCGCGATCGCACCTACCCCGTAGTAGGAAAGCGCCAGCAACACCCCGCCGGCGAGGGTCACCACCACCCCGTAGCCGCTGGCGGCGTCGACGCGGTCGTCGTTGACTACCATGGCCACCCCCTTCCCGATGGGGTGACTTCGTTAGTCGGTCGAAAACAGGGGTCGACGATCGCCGGGTCGACCCGTCGCCGGCTGGCAGTAGGCCGTGCCTACTCGGCGTCGACGACGAGTTCCGGCCCGTCGTCGCCGTCGATCACGTCCAGTCCGTGGTCGTAGACGAAGGTGGCGGTGTGTTCGGGGACGATCCGCTCGGCGGTAAACCGGGCCCGCAGCATCGGGAGCAGCGACAGCAGGTCCCGGTCGGTCTCGATCCGCGGACTCATCGGCAGGAACTCGGTGTCGAGGTCGGCGTCGGCCGCGCGGTTGGCCAACCGCTGGAGTTCGATCCCATCGAAGACCGCATCGAAGTCGACCGGCTGAGTGAAGCCGGCGTAGTAGGCCCGCCCCTCGGTCGCCGGGCCGACGACGACCGCGTTGGTCCGGAGTTTCATCGCCGCCGAGTCGACGAGGGTCCGACTCAGCAGCGGCGCGGTGCCGAAGACGGCGGCCGCCGAGGCGACCTCCTCAGTTTCGAGCAGGTGGGTGATCGTGTTTCCGGCCCGCGCCGAGACGGTCGAGCCGACCTGTGGTTCGAACCGCACCTCGGAGACGTCCTCGAGGGTGTCGGCGGCGATCGACCGGAGTTCGGCCGCCGGGTCGACGTCGGTGTGGTATTCGTCCGGGATCAGGTCCTCGGGGAGGTAGTTGATCAGCAACTCGCCGCCCGAGCGGTCGACGGCGAGCATGGTATCCCGAAGCATCGCCTCGTAGAATTCGGCGACATCGTGTTCGCTCAGTGGGGTCGTTGCAGCCAGTTCGGGCAGCACCAGTCCCGCACGCGGCGGCTTCGCAAGGACGGCGATAACAGTCATACCGATAGTCGGGGCGGCGGCGTCTTGAACGCGCTGATATCTTATCTGCTCTGCCGGCCCTTCGTCTGCCGGTAGTCCCGCGAGAAGACGTTGTCTTTCACGTGGTCGACGAAGGCCTCGCTGTCGGCGTCGGTCTGGCGGTCGAGTTCGATCATAGGCACGAGTTCGAACCCTCGACCCCGGATCGTCGTGGCGTGTTCGGCGTCGATATCGAAGCTCTCGGGCTTGCGGGTGGTGTACTCCATCGCCAGCGATTCGAGGACGCGCTGGCCGATCGGAACGATGATCTGGGGGTTGATCATCCGGATCTCGGCGTTGAGGTAGGGTTCACAGGTGTCGACCTCACGATCGGTCGGCTCCCGGTCGGGGTGTCGACACCGCGTCAGATACGTACAGAAAGCGTTCTGGATGTCCGGCTCGGCGGCATCGGGCTCCGAGCGAACGAACCCGAGTTCGCCGAGGATCGACTGGAGTCGACGGCCGTGGTCGTCGCCGGTAAACGGGATGCCGGTTCGGTCGGCCCCCTCGTGTGGCCGTTCGGCGAGAAAGAGGAACTCCCCGCCGACGTCGCCGTAGCCGTGGACGACGTTCGTACGGCGCTCACAGAGGTCGCAGTTCGTACACTGCTCGTCCATTCCGAAGGGGTTCTCGAACTCGGTCTGGTTTGCGTCCACACGCGTTTCACGGGGGGCGAAACTAAAACAGTACGGGTGTCGAGGGCGGCGCTACAGCCCGACGACGGCGAGTGCGGGTTCGGCGGCCCCGGCCAACTCCTCCATCTCGGGGCCGTAGACGGTGACGACGTACAGCAGCGCCAGCAGAATCGAGTTGTACAGCCCGTGGACCAGCGCCACGACGGTGAGGTTCCCGGTCCACTCGTAGAGCGCGCCGAAGACGATCGAGCCGCCGACCAACGCGGCTATCGAGGCGGCGGTCGGTCCGAGGCCGGCCGCGCCGAAGCCGTGGGCCGGGATGTGGATCGTCGCAAAGATGAGGCTGGCCAGCAGGATCGCCGCCACCGGGCCGAAGGACTCCCGAAGCCGGCTCTGGACGACCCCGCGGTAGAGCAACTCCTCGAAGGGGCCAACGATGAAGATCACCAGCGGGATCATATAGAGGTAGAACCGTGGGTCGATGTCGCCCAGATTGCCGAGGGCGTGCTGGGAGGGTTCGACGCCGAAAAACAGGCTCACCTGCGTGACGATCCCGGTCACGAAGATGACCCCAAAGGGCGCAGCGATGATGGCCAGCGCTTCGAGCAGCGAGGGTCGGCGGATCGGGACGTACTCCAGCCCGCGGCCGGTGTACAGCAGGTAGGCTACCGACAGGCCGCCCATGACCAGTACTTGGCCGACGAGGAGTTCGAGCGCCGTCAGCGCCAGCGTCGACGTGGGAAACGGGAGGCCGAACTCGCGGACGACGAAGATCACCGGCAACAGGACAGCAATCGAGAGCGCGATCGCCCCCCAGCCGAGGCCAGTGGCGATGCCGGCGGTCCGGAGCTTCTCGCGGGTCGACCCGCCGTCGCTCGGCGGCGCGTTCAGTGCCTCACTCATGATGTGTCGGGCGTCGTCGATCGGCCACCGGCGGCCGAACCGCCGAGCCGTCGACCGGAATGGTGTCGAATGCCATGCTACCCGTTTGTAGGGCTGCGACGCGCAAAAGCCTCGTGCTTCAGAGCATGAACGTATCGCCGCGACGGGTGTCGGGTTTCGCTCGCTCGGCACACGCCGCACAGAACGCCAGTTCGGCATCGTAATGCATCCGACAGGCGACCGTTCCACAGCGCCGACAGGTCGCTCCATCGGTCGGTCGCTGGCAGAGTTCACACCGGGTGTCGTCGATCATGGTCGTGAATGGGACTCCGTGGGCTTGAATCCGGTCGACCGGGAGCCGAGAATGGGAGGATGTGCCTCGCGGTCAGACCACGCCGCCGACCACGGCGACCCAGCCGGCGGTCACCGCCAACCCGAGGCCGAACAGCCCCCGGTTGGCCCACGGGTTGTCCGCGCGGGTCAGCGACAGCGAGACGGACGACGCCGGCAGCGGCCACAGGTAGTTCACGCCCATCGGCGTCAGGGTGTCGCCCAGCAGGTGGGCGAGGATCGTCAGCGCGCCGACCGCGAAGCCGATCGCCGGCAGCGGGAGGTCGACGCTGACGATCGATCCGGCAACGATGCCGACGGCCGCCCCCACAGCCCCAGCCAGCGCGGCGAACGCCAGCGAGTGGGTCGCCCCGCGGTGGTCGACCATCGGCAGCCGGTGGTCGATGTCGGGAACTGTCGCAAACTGGATCATAACGAGCCCGGCGACGGCGGCGACCGCCGGGTGGCCGGCCGCCACCAGCGCGTAGCCGACCGGCGCGAACACCAGCATCGAGACGCCGAGGTGGCCCATCCGGTACATGCTCGCCTCGATCACCCCTGTCGACAAAAACGGTTCGACTCCGGGCAGTGGGAGCGGTATGCGAGCCGACCGCACGATGAGACTACTTAACTGTTTCCGGTGCGTAATCAGTTTGTGTCAGAAAATTCAGGGCGGAAGAACCTCCGCATGCCAAACGACGACGAAATGTTCGCGGTCGTCACCGATATGCTCGGCGGCGGCCGGGTCAGACTCCGATGTAACGACGGCAAAGAGCGAATGGGACGGATCCCCGGCCGGATGCGGTTCCGCACGTGGATCAACGAGGACGATATCGTCCTCATCGAGCCGTGGGACTGGCAGGACGAAAAGGCCGACGTCGAGTGGCGCTACGACAGCCAAGACGCCCAACAGCTCCGCGACGAAGGCCACATCGACTGATCGGTTTTTCCACTGATTCCAGCGCGTCGACGAGCGGCAGCACTAGTCGGTCGACCCCGAGCGGGTCGTCGTGCCGATCGGCGTCCGTTCCTGCTCGGCCTCAACCGGCCGGTCGTCGGAGCCACCGGCGATCGGTTCGGCCGACCGGTCGCCGGCGGCCGCAAGCGTCGGGAACGACAGCGTCACGATCGACCCACGGGGCTCGTTGTCCTCGATTTCGAGCTCGCCGTCCATTCCCTCGACGATCCACTTGACCAGCCAGAGGCCGAGCCCGCTGATGTGCTCCAGCGGCGTCTCGATGCCGGCGGTGATCACCCGGCGTTCGGCCTCCGGGACCCCCGGCCCGTTGTCGGTCACGACGAGTTCGACCCGGTCGTCGGTTTCGGTCACCACGACGTCGATCTCCGGGGTTTCGTGGTCGTTGTGCTCGATGGCGTTCTCGATGAGGTTCTCGACGGCCGCCCGCACCAGCGTATCCCCCCAGATCGAGACCTCCTCGATCCGGGTCCGGATCGACGTCTCGGGGTACGATTGGTGGACCGACCGAACCTCGTCCTTGACGACCCGCGCGAGGTCGACCTCCTTGAGCTCCCGGTCGCGGCCGTGGAGCCGCTGGTCGATCTTCCGGACCTTCTCGCCGAGGTCGACGAGGTTGCTCGATTTCTCCTTGATCGTCTCGGCGTGGCGGACCCGCTCGGAGTCCAGCGCCTCGACGAGGATCTCGGCGTGACCCACCACGACGTTCATATCGTTTCTGAGGTCGTGTCGCAGCACCCGGTTCATCACCTGTCGGCGCTGTTGGTTCCGGAGCCGCTCGGTGACGTCTCGGGCGGTGATGATGACGCCGTCGGTCGTCGGCGACGACCGGCTCCCTCGGACGGTCGTCTCGATCATCCGCCAGCTGTCGTCGCCGGCCTTGATCCGGTACTGGGAGTGGATCGTCTCGTCGGTGCCGGTGACCGCGTCGATCTCGTTGGCCAGCGACTCGGCGTCGTCCGGATACAGCAGGTCGGCGATCTCCCGACCGACGAGTTCGAGCTGGGTGTAGGACAGCTCCGACTCGATAGAGGGGCTCACATAGCTGATCCGGCCCTCGGGGTCGACGATCGTCACCACGTCGGTCGTGTGTTCGATCACGGCCTGGAACTCCAGTTCCTGCTCGCGCTGCTCGGTGATATCCCGGAACACCAGCAGCTGGCCGTCGAAGGCCGTGTCGACCGGTACCGGCTCGGTGCTGACGATGAAGTGGACCTCCTCGTCCTCGTCGTCCTCGATGATCAGTTCGACGCCCGATGGGTGGGGTCGAAGGTGGCCGTCACCGCCGTCGGTCCGGGGCGAGCCCGCATCGGGGCTGGCCGTCGGCGCCGCTGCCTCCGGCAGCTCGCCCTCGCAGAACCGAAGGAGGTCCTCGCCACACGGCAACACCGCCGTCGCCTCCTGGCCGATCACCGGCTCGGGCAGCGACAGCTGCCGTCTGGCGGCCGTGTTGGCGATCCGGACCCGCCCCTCGTCGTCGACCAACACCACGCCGTCTTCCATCGTCGACAACACCCGGTTGCGTGCCGCCGGCAGGATGTCGAACAGCCGGTACTGGACGATCCCGATCAGGATCGCCGTGAACGCGACGCTGAGCAGCAACGGCGTGCCGTGGATCGCCGCCGCCGAGAGATCGAACAGCTGCTGGATCGGCTCGAACACCGGCACCGACCCCGCGACGATCAGTGCCAGCACCTGCGGGTGGTAGGCCGGATCCGTATCGCCGAGCGTCCAGATCAGAAACAGCAGTGCGCCGTTCGCCAACAGGAACAGATACGCCTGATGGAACACGAACAGCGGTTCGGGGATCGGCTGCAACACCGCGAACCCGCCGACGCTGTCGACCGCCTCGCCGCTGAGGAACAGTTCGTGGCCCGGCGTCGACAGCGCAGCCGCGAGCACGACCGCCGGCTCGATCGTCAGCATGCCGACCACCGGTCGCGTGAGCAGGTCGTCCCGGCCGGTGTAGGCCAAAACGAAGACGAACCAACAGCTGACGTAGGGGATCGCCCCGAGCCACATCCACCGGAGGACGGCGTAGCTCTCGGCGGGATCCGCCAGCAGATAGCCGGCGTAGCTGCCGGCCCACACGAGGCCGCTGAGGACGACACCGGCAAAAGAAACCCCGACGAGCCGCGACTGCGATCGCGCGCGGCGGACGGCCACACCGGCCACAAGCAGTGACAACAGCCCGGAAAGAATTGCTAGCCGAAACACCGGGAGCGACGAGTACATATGAATGTCTCTTCGTACCGTATGAGATTTTCTGATTATTAATGTGTTGGTTGTAAATATCTTTGTTGAGAATCGTGGCGGTCGGCTGTCAGTCCGGCGCAGCCGCCCGCGACCGGCAACTTATAGTATCGCCGCTCCTGCGTACGGTGAATGCGCTTTCGCCGCCTAGTCCGCGGCCGGATCGACTGGCCCCAACTGGAGACCGTCGCCGGAGCGATCGCCGAGCGCTACGACCGCGAGACGGTCCGGGTCCGGTTTCTGGCGGCCGACAACTGGCTCTCGACGCCCATGGTGGTCGACGACGACCTGTTCGTGAAGGTGATCAGCAGACAGAACACGATCGTCCACGCGTTGTTCACCACCGGCCGCAACCTCGGGGCGTTTTCGACCGGCACCGAGGGGTTTTTCGAGTCGTTCCAGAGCCCCGCCGAGATGGCCCGCCACGAGCTGGCGGCCACCGAGCGGATGCGCGAGTTGGGGATCAACGCCCCCGAGCCGATCGAGGCCTTCGAGGTCGACGATCTCGGCGTCGTCGTCCTCGAATACCTGCCGGAGTTCCGGGCGTTCGACGAGCTGGACGTCGAGACCGAAACCGAGCTGGCGGTCGAGCTCTTCGCGTCGCTCCGCACGCTCCACGACGCCGGAATGGCCCACGGCGATCTCCGGGCGGAAAACGTCCTGATCCGCGATGGCGAGCTGTTCTTTATTGATGCGACCAGCGTCAGCACCGAGCGCCGGTCGGCGATCCGCGCCTACGACATCGCCTGTGGGCTGGCGGCCCTCGAACCACTGATCGGGGCCCGCGAGGCGGTCGCGGCGGCCCTCGAAGTCTATACGGTCGACGAGCTGATGGGCGCACTGGACTTTTTGAGCTTCGTGCAGATCCGCCCCGACCACGATTTCGACGCCGCCGCGCTCAGAAGCGAGATCGAAAAGCGGGCGACCCAGTGAGCGGGCCGCCGCAGGCGTGGGTGGCGATGAGCGTCGATCCGGCGGACGGTTACTGTTCGGCCGCGGGACCCACCCCGAGTTCGTCGAGGGCGACCTCGATGACCGTTGCCTCGACGAGATCGCGGGTCTCGGTCATGGGGTCGTCGGCCGAGTCGAGGGTCTCGCGGCTCCGCTCGCGGAGGCGGGTTTCGAGTTCGGTCTGGTTCGGTTCCTTGGTCTCGTTGAGCAGCGCCTCGAAGTCCTCCCGGAGGTCGAAGGAGGCGTAGGCGACGTTACACCGTGAGAGCGGATGGTGGCCCATCTCGAGGGCGAGATCGGCGACGAGTTCCCAGTCGTCCGCACAGAACTGGATCGTGACCGGGCTGACGATGTCCTGCCAGGCGATCGGTCCGCTGTTTTCCATCAGCGTCACCGCCCGCGGCGGGATCTCGATCCGGCTTTCGGTTTTGGCCTGCCCACAGAGGCAACACGGGGTGTCAGTTCGCCCGGTGAACATACCCCTCTGTAGGGGGCCATCCCGTATGGTCCTTGCGTCGACCTACCTGCTTGTGGCCTTCTCGAAGCGGTCCGGCGGGAGTCGGAGGTCATCGAGGTCGGGGCGGTGTTTGATGTTGTAGACGACCTGTAGCTCGTCGGCGGTCGGCCGGCCGTTACACGACAGCCGGATCCCCTGTTCGAGCATCTCTTCGGAGAGGATGTGGTCGACCAACTGCGAGAGTTCGCCCTCCAGCAGCGCGACCGCGCAGTTCGCACATGCCCCACCCCGGCAGGCAAAGGGCCAGGCGAAGCCGTTGTCCTCGGCGGCCTCAAGCAGGGTGTCGTCGTCCTCGACCTCGAAGGAGCCGTAGTCGGGCTCGGCGAGGTCGGCCGCGGCGGCCTTTTCGAAGAGGTCGTCGTCGTCGAGGCTCCAGCCGTAGTCGTCGAGCACCTCGTAGTTGAGGAAGTCGACCGTCGTCGGCTCCGGTTCGGGTGCTGTCTCCTGCTCGGCGACGACCGTCTCGCCGTCGAGCTGGTCGACGGCGCTGGCCTCCGAGAGCTGTTCGTAGGCCCGTTCGACCCGTTTGAACGCCGATTCGCTCCCTCCGAGATCCGGATGGCACTCCTTGACCCGGTCGCGGTAGGCCTGTTTGATCTCGTCTTCGTCGGCATCGGAATCGACCCGGAGAATATCATACGGAGACGCCATAGGGAAGGATTCTATTGCGTCGACCGTGGGGGTGGGACAACCTTAACCCGTCGACTTCCGGCGTCGGCGGCGTGGAGTCACACCCTTTAGCGCCCGCCCACCAACCATCACACATGCCCTACGCCGATGCCGACGGCTGTGCGATCTACTACGAGACGACCGAGGCCGACCCCGACGCCGAGACCGTCGTTTGCATCGGCGACCTCGGACTCGGCGCGTGGCAGTGGGGCTGGCAGTACGCTGCCCTCGCCGGTCTCTTCGAGACGGTCGTCTACGACCACCGTGGCTGTGGCCGCTCGGATGCGCCGTCGGGGCCGTATTCGATGCGGGATCTGGTCGACGACCTCGAGGCGGTCATGCGGGAGGCGAACGTCCGCCGGGCCCACCTCGTGGGCTGTGGCCTCGGTGGCTGTGTCGCACTCGCAGCGGCCCGCCACACGAGCCGAGCCGAGCGCCTCACGCTGATCGGCACTCCCGTCTCCGGCGAGGCGTTCGACGCGTCGGATCTCCGGGCAGATCCTGCCGATACCGCGGCGCGTCGGGCCTCGACGACGGCGCTGCTGTCGACCGCGTTTCGGGAGGCTCAGCCCGAAGTCATCGATCGGATCGTCGACTGGCGAGGCGAGGAGGACGCCACGCCGGCGGCACAGCGGGCCCAGCAGGCCGCTATCGAGGCGTTCGACGCCGAGCCGCTGTACGAACTGACCCGGCCCGCGCTCGTGGTCGCCGGGGGGCACGATTCGGTGGTCGACAGTGAGGAAAGCCAGCGGCTTGCCGAGGAGTTGCCGCGCGGGGAGTTCCGGGAGTTCCCCGAGGCGGGCCACCTCCTGACCGTCGAACGGTCGGCCGCACTCAACGACGAGCTGGTGGGCTGGTTGGAGGCGTAGGTCGGCGAGACCGGCAGCACCCGCAGGCGACGCAAGGCACTTACTTCGGCCTCGCCCACGAATCGGTAATGAAGCGGCTTCGATTCGGGCTCTTACAGGCAGCCCACAACGACACGAACACGACGCGCAACTTCAGACGGGAACTCGACGCCGACCTCGTGGAGTTCGACGTCAACAGCGGCGAACTCCCGCCGCACACCGACTTCGACGCCCTCGTCGTCACGGGGTCGCGGGCCTCGGTCTACTGGGACGAGGCGTGGATCGATCCGCTCATTCAGTACGTCGCCGACGCGGCGGCCGACGACGTCCCGATTCTCGGGGTCTGTTACGGCCACCAAGTGCTCGCCGAGGCGCTGGGCGGCCGCGTCGCCGGGATGGACGACTTCGAATTGGGGTACAACGAGGTCCAGCAGGTCGCCGACGACCCGCTGTTTGCGGGCATCAGCGACGAGTTCACCGTCTTCACGAGCCACGGCGACACCGTCGTCGACCTCCCGCCGGGGGCGAAACGCATCGCGCGCAACGACCACGGCGTCCACGGCTTCCGGCGCGGCGACTGCTGGGGCGTCCAGTTCCACCCCGAGTACGACCTCCGGACCGCCCGCGAGATCGCCGAGAGCAAACGCGAGCGGCTGGGCGACACGCAGGTCGACCGCGTGCTCGAAGCGATCTCGCCTGCCGAGTACGACGCCGCCTGTGAGGCCAAACAGTTGTTCGAGAATTTCACCGCCTACGTGCGCGAGGGGGCCGTCGAGCGCGAGCGACCGGAAGCGACGGTCTAACCCGGCCTCCCGGAGCCGGCTTTTTATTCCGGCGGGACCGAGAGCCGATATGACAATCGTTGTTCCCTACGACGGCTCCCGGCCCGCACAGCAGGCAGTCGAGTACGCGGTCGACAACTGGAGCGACCGGCGACTCGTCCTGTTGCGCGTCATCGAGTTCGCCGACGGCTCGCTGGAGGCCGGCGTCGACCTGATCAAAGAACGGCTCAGGGAGCGCCGCGACGAAGGTGCCGCCGAGTTGACCGACGAGTTGCTGGAGACGCTGGCCGACGTCGACTACGAGGTCGAGACCGTCGTCGGCAAGCCGGCCCGCGAGATCGTCGCGTACGCCGAGGCCAACGACATCGAGGGGATCGTCATCGGGAGCCACGGCCGAACCGGGGCCTCACGGGTGCTGCTCGGCAGCGTCGCCCAGACGGTCGTCCGCCGCGCGCCGGTTCCGGTCACGGTCGTTCGGTGACACAAACGGGCGTTTGAGTCTTCCAAAGGAGAACGGTCACCCACGGTCGACTATCGGGTGTCAGTCATGCAGACTCACAAACGAATCCTGATCGCGCTAGTGGTCGTCGGTGCCGTTGCGGCCATGGGCGCGGTTACAGCGACCGCACAGAGCAGTTCAGCACCGACCGACGCGGCCACCGGCGAGGAGGTCGACCCCGGCAACTACACCCGGCTCTATGTCGACGAGAGCTACCGGAACGTCGAACTCAAACCCGGCGACAGCGAGACGGTGACGGTGACCGTCGAGAACGGCGAGGACGACTCGGTCGACCTCTCGCCGCGGGTCGCCTCGCCGCCGCCGCAGGCCGACCGCCCGATCGACCCCTCATGGGTCTCGATCGATGCCGACGACACCACCCTCGATGCCGGCGAGTCCCGCGAGTTCGAGATCAGCGTCGAGGTGCCAGAGGACGCCGAGATCGGCGACTACAACGGGATCGTCGCCTTCACCGACGAGACGGTTCGGTACCCCGGCCGGCCGCCACAGCCGGTCCACAGCGTCTCGCTGAGCACCACCGTCTGGGAGGAGCCGACCGTGCAGGTCGACTCCGAGAGCCATATCTACACCCAGCTACAGGCCGGCGAGACGTTCACCCGCGAGATCACCGTCTCGAACGACGGCGAGCAGGCGGTGCCGGTCGCCCCGCAGTTCGAGGCCGAGAACCAGCGTCGATCCCGGCCGACCAGCCGTGACACCCTCGATCGGTCGTGGGTCTCGATCGACGCGCCCAGCGAGATCGCCCCCGGCGAGACCGAAACCGTCGAGATCACCGTCGAACCGCCGGCCGATGCCGACCGTGGCGACTACCGCGGCACGATTGACCTCGGGATCGCCGATCCCGCCCGCGCCGACGACAACAACTACTGGCAGCAGGTCGACCTCAACTTCCAGCTGTGGACCGCCCCCGACGAGCCCTTCGAGACGAGCTTCGACGTCAGCGAGTCGACGACCAACGCCACGCTCGAACTCAGCGCCAACCGGCCACGAACGCAGGCCGACGGCGAGAGCCCCGACTTCGACGTGACGTTCGTCGCCCCGGACGGCCGTGAGATCGCGGCCGAACGGAGCCGGCTGACCGACTCGGGCCGCGTCGACCTCGGCGCACAGCGCCAGCCGGCCCAGGTCGACGACACCTACGCCGCAGGCGGCAGCCAGCAGACGTTCACCTACGAGCTGTCGGATCCCGAAGCCGGCGAGTGGTCGGTCCGGATCACCCCCGAGAACACGATGGACTTCGAGTACGAGATCAGCCGCACCGAAGGGAACTAATCCCACTGCCGGACCGGTCGACTCCGGTCCTGCCGGCTGTCGGTCCCCGGTCGACGTCCGCCGACGAATCAGCGGTTTTTAGGCCGTCTTCGCCAACGAGTAGCCAATGAGTCACGACGAGTTCCCAACGGAGGCTCCTGCGGTGGTGACCTGCGGGCTGCCGTATGCCAACGGCGACCTGCACGTCGGCCACCTGCGGACGTACGTCGGCGGCGACGTGTATTCCCGCGCGCTCAAACGCCTCGGCCAACAGACGGCCTTCGTCTGTGGGTCGGATTCATCCGGCTGGTATTCGAACACTCCGCAGCACTCGCTCCCAACGGTCGTACACACGAGTCTGATCGCCTCGATCATGACTGCATTGAGGCTGTCTTTGGAGGCGAGACGGCCTAGGTCCGCAACTGCACGAAGTTGTGCAGTCTGCCCGCCTCGTTTGTATTCATCTCGTCTCTGTCCCCTTTCATAACCAGTCACAGAC
>JAWOEO010000075.1:0-8746 GCA_046482755.1 Halohasta sp.
GGTCGCCGACGGCGGTCTCGTCGTCGTGGCTCGGAGTCGACACCAGTCGTTCGGTCAGTGCTCGAACGTCGGCGTTCATGCCAGCCGGTTCTCGCCGGAGGGGCAAAACTCCGGTCGACACGCCGGAGTGTCGGCCGACGGCGACTGTCGCCGCTCGCCTGTCACCGGCGTCGTCTCTCGCAGTCGCCAACCGGAGTAAGCCGAGGGGAGTCCTCGGGGTCCGCGACAGGTCGACGGCCTCGGGGGAGATCCGTCGGCTTACCGCCGGGCTATCCGCGTCATAACAAACCGCCAGCCCCCAGTATCCCAGTGGGTGTCGTCACCTGATTCCTCCCGCGGAGCCACGGTCGCGGACGGCTACCGGATCCGGCCCTTCGAGCCGGCGGACCTCGATGGGTTTCTCCGGCTCGACAGCCGCGTCTGGGATCGCACGCGGAGCCGGGAGTGGTTCGGCTGGAAGTACGCCGACAACCCCTACGTCGACCACACCCCGGTGTTCGTCACCGAACACGACGGCGAGATCGTCGGCGCGCGGCCGTTTCTCGCCATGCCGCTCCGGGTCGGCGACCGGTCGGTGCTGGCCTTCCAGCCCGCCGATACGATGGTCGACCCGGATCATCGCCGCGAGGGGATCTTCCGACGGATGACGACCCACGCGCTGGCAGCCTACTGTGAGGGCGATCCCGCGCTGTTCTTCAACTTCCCGAACCAGCACGCCCGGCCGGGCTACCTCGATCTGGGGTGGCGGGCGGTCGCCCCCGAGGTCACCTACTACCGCGTCGAGACCCCAACGCGGGTCCGCGGGGACGGCGGGCTCCGGCAGCGTGCGACCGGGGGCGTCCGACCGGTGCTTCGTGGCTACTACGCCGCCCGACGGGCGCTGTCGACGCCGCCCGACGAGTTCGAGGTTCGGGAGGTCGACGGCGCGCCAATCGAGCGACTGGCGGCGCTCCACGCTCGGCGGCGGCCGTCGGCGATCCACGCCGACCGGACCGAACGGTTCCTCCGCTGGCGGCTGTCGAGCCCGGTCTGGGAGCGGCGGACCTTTTTCGTCGTCGACCCGCCGACCGCCGAGCCGGTCGCCGCACTGGTCGCCCGAAGCCGGACGACCGACGACGACCTCCGGCTGACACAGGTGGTCGACGTCGCGCCGCTATCGGGTGGCCAGCAGTGGCGGGAGGCGCTCTGGCGGGGGTTAGAGGCGATCATCGAGGCCCACCCGACGACGAACCTGTTTGCGGTCAGCGACGGAGCGATTCCGCACTCGGTGCTGGCGGCCTTCGGCTTCCTTCCGGACGACTCGCTGCCCATCTCCCGGCTCACAACCTTCGATTCCATGCTCGTCGTCCGGCCGAACGGTGACCCCGACGACGAGGCGGCATGGCAAGTCGGCGGCCACGCGGTCGACGACCCCGACAACTGGTGTGTGACCTTCGCCGAGCGGGACACGAGTTGATCGGCCGCGGCGCGTGCCGCCGATCCTACATAAGTAGTCGCCGCCTACTCGGCCGAATCCCGGACCGTTCGACGCGCGGTGAACAAACGAGCCTATTACAAAACGGCCACGAGCCCGCCGGTCGACATGGACGAACGCGGCCACCGGCTGTTCGGTCTCGTGGCGAAAGCCTACCGGCTCGGACTGCTTGCAGCGAGCCTGCCGGTCACCCTCGGAGAGTTCTTCCGGCCGGAAACGGGTGCGGCATACGGCGTCGACCTCCCGACGAAACTCCTCTTGGTCGCCCGCATGGCCCGGAACAACCTCGCGATACCGACCGGCTCGTCGTTCGTCGAGCATCTCGTGATCGCCACGAAGGCCCTCCGGATTCCGGCCGAGCGGGAGGGCTGTCTGGTCGAGTGTGGCGCGTACAAGGGCGGGAGCACGGCGAACCTCTCGCTGGTCGCCGCGCTGTGCGGCCGGGAGCTTGTCGTCTTCGACTCCTTCGAGGGGATGCCGGAGCCGGACGACGACGACCGGGAACACCTCCTGATCGCCTCCGGGCAGCGACACACCTACGACGCCGACGCGTGGGCGGCCCCGCTGTCGGAGGTCCGGGCCAACGTCGACCGCTACGGCGAGCTGTCGGCCTGCCGGTTCGAGGCCGGCTACTTCGCCGAGACGATGCCGGCCTTCGACGAGCCGGTCGCACTGGCGTTCCTCGACGTGGGGCTTCGCTCGTCGGCCGAAACCGCCATCGAAGCGCTGTGGCCGCTGCTGGCCGAGGGCTCGTATCTGTTCACCCACGAAGCCAAACACATGGAGATCGCCACGCTGTTTTTCAACCGCGAGTGGTGGGCCGAGCATCTCGATACCTCGCCGCCGGGGCTGGTCGGGGCCGGCAGCGGGCTCGGACTCCACCCCAGTGACAACGGCTTTTCGAGCCTGCTGGCCTACACGGTCAACACCCCCGCCCGCGAGACCTTCGAGACGGTGACCGATGACGGCCGGGCAAACGTCGTCGACCCGCGCGGCAACTGAGACCCCGCCGCCGAGCCCCGCGGTGACCGGTGATCGCATCACCCTTATGCGTCGCCGCCGACTACTCCTCGTATGAACCTAGTGCCGGACACGAGCGCGGTCATCGACGGTCGCGTGTCCGAGCGAATTGCGGACGGCAGTTACAAGGAGGCCAGGGTGCTGGTCCCGGAGGCTGTCGTCGGCGAACTCGAATCGCAGGCGAACGCGGGTTACGACAGCGGCTGGAACGGCCTCGAAGAGCTCCAGACGCTCACGGGGTACGCCGACGAGGGGACGATCGACCTCCAGTACGTCGGCCGCCGAGCAAGCGAGGGCGAACAGGCCGGTGCCAGCGAGGGCGAGGTCGACGCGGTGATCCGCGATGTCGCCGCCGACCACGACGCCACCCTCCTGTCGAGCGATGTCGTCCAGTCGGAGGTCGCCAAGGCCAAAGGACTCAGCGTCGAGTACGTCGAGCCGGAGGTCGAGGGGGCCGAGGGGCTGCCGATCCGCGAGTTCTTCGACGAGGAGACGATGAGCGTCCACCTCAAGACCGACACCCGGCCGAAGGCCAAACGCGGCGCGCTCGACGGGATGAGCTACAAGACGGTCGACGAGACGGTCACCTCCGACGAGCAGATGGACGAGTGGGCCGACGAGATCGAGGCGCTGGCCCGAACGAGTCGTGAAGGATTCGTCGAACTCAGCGAGCCGGGAATGACGATCGTCCAGTATCAGGACTACCGGATCGCCGTCGCCCGACCGCCCTTTGCCGACGGGATCGAGATCACGGCCGTCAGGCCGATCGCCAAAACGACCTTGGAGGACTACGAGTTCGCCGACGACCTCCGGGAGCGGCTGCTCGAACGCCAGCGCGGCGTCCTGATCTCCGGCGCGCCGGGGGCCGGGAAGTCGACCTTCGCACAGGCGGTCGGGGAGTTCCTCAACGACAACGACTTCGCCGTCAAGACGATGGAGAAACCCCGGGACCTCCAGGTCGGCCCGGAGATCACCCAGTACACCGAACTCGGCGGCGACATGGCCAAAACCGCCGACTCCCTACTCCTCGTCCGGCCGGATTACACCATCTACGACGAGGTCCGGAAAACCGAGGACTTCGGCGTCTTCGCCGACATGCGACTGGCGGGCGTCGGGATGGTCGGGGTCGTCCACGCGACCCGCGCCATCGACGCCCTCCAGCGGCTCGTCGGTCGCGTCGAGTTGGGGATGATCCCGCAGGTCGTCGACACCGTCGTCTACATCGAGGCCGGCAAGGTCCACACCGTCTACGACGTGACCACCGAGGTCAAGGTGCCCGAAGGGCTGACGGCCGAGGATCTGGCCCGCCCGGTGATCCAGATCTCGGACTTCGAGACCGGCACCCCGGCCTACGAGATCTACACCTTCAACCGGCAGGTCGTCACCGTGCCGCTGGACGACGCCGAGAGCAGCGACACGGGCGTCGATCGGATCGCCAAACAGGAGATCGAACGGGAGATCCGCTCTGTCGCCCGCGGCCACGTGCAGGTCGAACTACAGGGCCAAAACGACGCGGTCGTCTACGTCGAGGAACGTGACATCTCCTATGTGATCGGCAAGGGCGGCGGCCGGATCAGCGACATCGAGGACCGGCTGGGGATCGACATCGACGTGCGGACGCTCGACGAGCGCCCTGGCTCCACGGGCGACGGCGGCGAGGAACTCCAGCCAGCCGGCGAAGTCGTCCAGCCGGAGATCACCGGTCGACACGTCGTGATCCGGATGGACGACCACGTCGGCGAGACCGTCGAGGTCCGGGCCGACGGCGAGTACCTCTTCACGGCGACGGTGGGCCGCGGCGGGGATATCCAGATCTCCCGTGGCTCGGCGATCGCCGAGGAACTCGAAGACGCCATCGACCGCAAACAACAAATCACCGTCGCCGCGGCCTGAAAGACGGGGTTTGGCGGCCACCGGGTGGCTATCGTTCGCCGAGTGGGGCTTTGTGGGCCGAGAGGCGTCCAGTTTTGGAAGACAGAACTCCGAGGGTGTCGAACGCGAACGGTAGCCTCCTAAACGATAACGCTTTTTTGAGACAATGTGGAACGTTGGGGCATGTCTACTGAGTTGCAGCGTGGGCTCGAGGGCGTGGTCGTCACCGAGTCCGGCCTGAGTCAGATCGACGGGGACGCCGGACGGCTGATCTATCGGGGGTACGCCATCGAGGATCTCGCCCGCAGCGCCAGCTACGAGGAGACGTTGTATCTGCTCTGGCACGGCGAGCTTCCGACCGCCGAGCAGCTGTCGACCTTCCGCGAGGAGATGGCTGCCGCACGCGAACTCAGCGACGGCGTTCTCGAGGTCGTCCGGAACCTGGCGGCGGTCGACGAGGAGCCGATGGCCGCCCTGCGGACGATCACCTCCGCGCTTGCGGCCTACGATCCCGACGCCGACGCCGCCGTCGACGACGAGGCGGCCAACGACCGCAAGGCCCGCCGGATCACCGCCAAGATGCCGACCGCCCTCGCCGCCTTCAACCGCCTCCGAGAGGGTGACGAGCCGGTCGACCCCCGCGAGGACCTGAGCCACGCCGCAAACTTCCTCTACATGCTCAACGGCGAGGAACCCGACGACGTGCTGGCCGAGACGTTCGATATGGCGCTGGTCCTCCACGCCGACCACGGCCTCAACGCCTCGACGTTCTCGGCGATGGTCACCGCCTCCACGCTGGCGGATCTCCACAGCGCGGTCACCTCGGCGATCGGGACGCTGTCGGGCAGTCTGCACGGCGGTGCGAACACCAACGTGATGCGGATGCTCCAGGAGGTCGACGACTCCGAAATGGACCCCATCGACTGGGTAAAAGACGCCCTCGACCGCGGCGAGCGCGTCGCCGGGTTCGGCCACCGGGTCTACAACGTCAAAGACCCCCGTGCGGCGATCCTCGGCGAGGAGAGCGAGGCCCTCGGCGAGGCCGCCGGCGACACCAAATGGTACGAGATGTCGGTCGCCATCGAGGAGTATATCGCCGAGGAGAAGGGGCTTGCGCCGAACGTCGACTTCTACTCGGCGAGCACCTACTACCAGATGGGGATCCCGATCGATCTCTACACCCCGATCTTCGCGGTCTCCCGGGTCGGCGGCTGGATCGCCCACGTCCTCGAACAGTGGGAGGACAACCGCCTGATCCGGCCGCGGGCCCAGTACACCGGCCCCGAAGACGCCGAGTTCGTGGCAGTCGACGAGCGATAAGCGTCCAAACGCGGTCGATGCCACGAGTTTCAGTTCAGTTGGGTGTGAGCGTTGGTGTCGCCGCTCTGATCGGTAGTGGTCTCTATTGGCTTGTCGGTGACATCGTCTTTGCGACCGTTACCGGCCTCGTCTGGGGATGCGGTCTCGCGCTAAGTATCCACCAGTATCGAACAGATTCACCAATCTCGGCCGATACAACGTGGGAGCGTAACCGATGGGTTGGCCTCGGTATCGGTGTCATAAATTTTGCAGCCTTGATCGGTGTCAGCCCGTCATTACCTATTTCGGCGGAAGTACGACTCGGGCTTGGCGTTCTTGTTATCGGTACTGGACTCGTCGGATTTGCGGCCGCCTCACTGGCCCACGGAGAGCGCTACGAGTAGCTCCACTGAAGAACTCAACTCCGGCCACCGAATCCGGGTTCCCACCGGAAGCTCCCGTTCCGCTGAACTACCTCACCGTCGACCGACAGCGTCGACTCGCTACTCATGTCCGTGATAAGATCAGTATGCACCGCCGACTGGTTTCCGGTCTCACCCTCCGGCAGACAGGCGTCGTAGGCACGGCCGACCGCGAGGTGGACCGTCTCGCCCATCTTCTCGTCGAACAGGATGTTGTCCGTCACGCGGTCGATGCCGCGGTTCATTCCGATCCCGAGTTCGCCGAGCCGCTTGGCTCCCGCGTCGGTCTCCAAGATCTCTGTCAGTGCGGCCTCGCCCTGTGCGGCGGCGTAGTCGACCACCTCGCCGTCCTCGAAGGTCAGTCGCACGTCTCGAAGCCGGGTGGCGTCGACGGTCATCGGCACGTCGAAAACGACGGTTCCCTCGGCGTCGGCGGGGGCCGTAAAGACCTCGCCGGAGGGGAGGTTGTGCGAGTCGTAGTCGACCGAGGCAGCGCTGTTGACCGCGGTTCGGTCCTCGATCGAGAGCCAGAGGTCGGTCTCGGCTTTCTCGATGTGGACCTCGCTCCCTTCGTTGAGGATTGTTTTGAGTTGGGCCATTTCGTCGGCCAACGATTCCCAGTCCCGGAGAATCGCGTCGTAGACGAAGTCTTGGTAGTCTTCGTAGGCCATTCCGGCCTGTTGGGCCAGCGAGCGGGTCGGGTGGACAGTTGAGACCCAGTCGGTCTCCATCCGCGCCTCCCGAATTTCGGTGCGGGCACGGCGGTAGGCTTGCCGCCGCTCGCTGGGCACGTCGGCGGTCGCGGTCGTGTTTCGGCCACCGCCGAGTCGGAGGTAGGCGTCGGCGGAGTCGACCAAGGCGAGTTCGTGGGCCGGATCGGCGTCGAACTCGGCGTCGTGACCGCGGAGGTAGGCACGGGTGAGTTCCGCGGAGTCGTAGGTCGCCACGAGGTTCGCGCCGCGCTCGCCGAGGGCTTCGGCGACCGCCACCGCCAGATCGTGGGTCCCCTCGGCGACGCTGACGACGACGTCGTCGCCGGGTTCGATGCGAGCGCTCCAGTCGACGAGAATTGCGGCATGCTCGTGTACGCGTGGGTCCATACCTTCTCTTCGGTCGGGCGGTCGCTTAAATACCCGGCGAGGCCGCAAAAAACCGGTTGGGCGAGCCCTTAGGGCTGCCGGAGTTTCGGTGACTGCCGTTCCGGCACCTTCGTGAGGGTATCGAACTCGTTGGCGAGTCTGACCAGCAGGTCGTCCATCGAGACGACGCCGGCCAGCGAGCCCTCGTCGTCGACGAGCGGGACCCGGCGGATGGCCTCGTCGCTCATGGTTTCGATCAGGTCGTCGACTTCGGTGTCGATGTGAGCGGTGACCAACTCGTCGGTCATGAACTCCTCGGCCGTCCGCTCGCTGATATCCCCCTCGATAGCCACCATTGCGACTTTCCGGTCGCTAATAATGTTGATCGGTTCGTCCTCGGCGATTATGACGACGGAGCCGACGGCTTCCTCGCGCATCCGCTCGGTGACGGTTGTGAGGTCGTCGTCAGCCTGTGCCGTTACAACGTCCGTTTGTGCGAAGTCAGCTACTGTCATTGGGACCACCACCGACCGGCTACCACAGCAACCGGCCTAATGGTTCGCACTCCCCCGTTTTCCGACCACGACCGGGCTGACACTTGGCCAGCGGCACCTGTCGACCGGTCGACTGAATCGGGAACCAACCGGCCAGCGGGACCGGCCGCGAGCGGAACCGCTTAGCCCGCGGCGACCGACTCCATCGTATGGAGGTTCGGGTCTACCGCGGGCGGGCCGCCGAGCCAACGGCCGATCAGGCCGCGACGGCCGAGATGCTCGCCGAAACGGCCGACAGTGGCGTCCCCGCGGTTCGGGTCTGGCAACCGCATCGACAGGTCGCCTTCGGTCGACGCGACAGCCACGCCGCCGGCTACGAGGCCGCGAAGGCGGCGGCCGAAGATCGCAACTACCACCCTCGTGAACGGCGCGTCGGCGGCCGTGCAGTCGCCTACACCGGGCAGACGCTGGCGGTCGCCTCCGCGGTCCCAATCGAGGACGTTCGCCAAGGCATGTGCGACCGGTACGCCGAATTCAGCGGCCGGCTCGTCGACGTACTCTCGGATCTCGGAGCCGACGTGAGGCGTGGCGAACCGGCCGACGCCTACTGTGCCGGAAGCCACTCGGTGAGCGGCGTCGACGGGGACGAACCGAGCGGGAAACTCGCCGGCGTCGCCCAGCGCGTCCAGTCGAGGGCGGCGCTCGTCGCCGCGAGTCTGACCGTCGCCGAGGCGGATGTCGCGGCCATCCGGTCGGTGTTAGGCCCCGTCTACCGCGCCCTCGACGTCCCGTTCGATCCGTCGACTGTCGGCAGCGTCGCCACCGCCGGTGGCCCGGACGATCCGGCGGTCGTCCGACAAGCGGTCGAGAGCGCGCTTGTCGACGACCGCGAGCGGACCGTCGTCACGGTCGACGACGGACGGTAATCAGCGATTAATGCTGGTAATCGACGCCTAATCCACGGGACTTAGGAGCCCGCCGCGCCGATAGCTGGCTATGTTAGTTTCCAACGCCGATCTCGCCGACGGCCGGACCGTCGACGTCCGGATCACCGGCGAGACCATCGAAACCGTCGATACGGATCTC
>JAWOEO010000098.1:0-8084 GCA_046482755.1 Halohasta sp.
CCAGCTCTTCTCGAACTCGGATTACAAACCGGACTACCTCAAAATCTACCCCACGCTGGTCGTTCGGGACACTCTCACCTACGACATGTGGCGGCGCGACGAGTACGAACCCCTGAACAACGAGGAGGCCGCCGAACTCATCAGCGAGATCATGGGGATGATCCCGAAGTACACGCGGCTCCAGCGCGTTCAGCGCGATATTCCCGCGGACTTCATCGACGCTGGGGTCTGGAAGTCGAACCTCCGACAGCTCGCCAGCCAGCGGGCCGCGGAGAAAGGCATCGAGATTCGGGACATCCGCGCCCGCGAGGTCGGGATGAACGAGGCCGACCCCAATCCCGAAGATATCGAACTCGACGTCATGACCTACGAGGTCTGTGGCGGCACCGAACACTTCATCAGTTTCGAAGATCCCGTCCAAGACCTGCTCATCGGGTTCTGTCGGCTCCGCTTCCCGAACGACCCGGTCCGCCGCGAGTTGCAGAACGCCGCTATCGTCCGCGAACTCCACGTCTACGGCAGCGAGGCGGGGATCGGCAAGGAAGCGGGCGACCGCGACTGGCAGCACCGCGGCTACGGCCGGAAACTGCTCGCACAGGCCGAAGAACTCGCTGTCGACGCGGGGTTCGACAAACTCAGCGTGATCTCGGGAATCGGCGTCCGACAGTACTACCGCGAGAAACTGGGCTACACCCAAGACGGCCCCTACGTCAGCAAGTGGCTGTAGGTGGCTGGAGGACAGATCCCGCCCGGTTGTCGCCTCGACTACCCGCTGAGTGAGTGCTCACAGAGCCGGTTGAGGAGCCCGACGAGATGCTCATGGATCGGACTCGGAAGGCCGTCGACGCTCAGTGTCGACTGACCGGTGACACCGTCGAGGGCCCCTGCTTCGACGCAGGCCGCAAGCATCGCACGCTCTTGGTCCGGCGTGTGAAGCAGGTTCTCGCCGACCGACAACGAGAGTGCGGCGACGATGCCGTAGGCACCCCAGTTCGAGACGCCGCTGACGACGAGGTCGTCGACGGCAGTCACAGCGGCGACCGTCTCGCCGTGGTCGATGTGGGTCTCGACGGCAGAGTTGACGGTGCCCATGCCGATCTCGTTGCCACCGTCACCGACACCGACGGTCGGAATATCCCGGTCTGCCGCCTCGATAAAAAGGTCGTCGACGCCGTCGACGAGGTGTGTGATATCTTCTCCCGCCATGTTTCGGTAGCTGCCGTCGGCCGTTCGACCGGGTGTTTCGACGGCGACCAGCACGCGGGGGGTATCTCGCGCGAGAAGCGTTTCAGCCGCCGTCGGTGTGACTATCCGAGACGGCTCAAGTCCCAACGCGGCTGCAACCGCCGTCATAATCGGCTGTGTCGACGAGTCGACCACGAAGACGGGGACCGCGCCGAGGCGCGCCACTGCTCGGCCCAAGACGGCCGCCCCGAGTGGACCGTCCGTTTCGGGGGTATCGACCGGGGTGATCGGAAACCCCGTCGACACCAACACGGTCGCCCCCGGCTCGATGGCCGCGATGAGCCGGTCGGCAGCACGGTCGACCAGCGGACCACCGCCGGTCTCGCGGGCCGCGGTGTACAGCGGTCGACAGTTTCGACCACCTGGATCGAGGCTGATCTGGTGGTCGATCGCGTCGTCCATGCACGCCAGTAGACGCCGACCGAACTAAACATGCCGTTGCCCGAGCAGGCCGAAGCTGTCAACGACTGACCAATATCAGGGACAATCGTTATGTGTGTCGTATGTGTTTGGCAACGTATGTCACGACAAATATTCAGTGATAATATAGCACGGCGAGACCTGCTTGCCGGAATCGGCGCTGCGGGTGTTGCCGGGTTGGCTGGCTGTACCGGTGGCGATAGTGACGACGAAGACGGCGGGGACGACGGCGGCGACACCGATGTCATCCGATGGCACGCAGGCGGAACCGGTGGGACCTACTTCCCGCTGTCAGGTGAGTTCGAGGGGATCATCGAGGACAACACGGAGTTCGACGTCGAGGTTTCGGCGACCGGTGCCAGTGTCGAAAACGTCGGCAGTCTCGGCAACGGCGATGCGGACTTCGCAATGATCCAAAACGACGTCGCCTACTTCGCCAAAAACGGGACCAGCCTCGAAGCCTTCGAGGGAAGTCCCATCGAGAACCTCCAGGGGGTCGCAACGCTGTACCCCGAGACGATCCACATCATCACCGACCCGGATGCCGAAATCGAATCGCTGGCCGACCTCGAAGGCGGCAGTGTCAACACCGGCGATCTGGGCAGCGGGACCCAAGTCAACGCGCTGCAGATCCTCGAATCCGTCGCGGGACTCACACCCGACGACTTCGACGAGCAGAACACCGACTTCACACAGGCGGCCGACCAGATCCGCGACGGCGACGTCGACGCCGCCTTCGTCGTCGGGGGGTGGCCGGTCGGTGCGGTCGAAGAGTTGGCGACCACCGCCGACATCGATATTCTGAACCTCGGCGAGGATGCGCGTGCGGCCGCCAGCGAGGACGCCTCCTGGTTCGCCGACGACACGATACCGGCGGGTACCTACGACGGCATCGACGAGGACGTCGATACGGTCTCGGTCCAGGCGATGATCGCCACCCGCGAGGAGTACGACGCAGACACCGTCGAGGCAGTCACCGAAACCATCTTCGAGAACACCGACGGTCTGGAGATCAAAACCGACTTCATCAGTGCCGACAGCGCCCAGGACGGCATGTCCATCGAACTCCACGAGGGTGCAGCCCGCTACTTCGAGTAGCGTGGGTCGACGGTCGTGGCTGCTCGTCGGCCTCGGCAGCCTGTGTATCGTGGCTATCGCCGTACTCGCCGTTGTCGCGGGGGGAGCCACCGCCAGCCAGTCGCTCGTCGTCACCGATAGCACAGACACCGAACTCCTGTCGACCACCGTCGAGGAGGAGTCCGAAATCGTCGTCGAGTACACACACAGCGTCGAGAAAACGCCGGTTCGAGACGTCTACGTCGTCGAGGACGGAGCGTTGGTCAACACACGCATGGAGTTCAGTTCCTTCGGTGCTGGCCTCCCCGCACAGGCGGCAGTGACCGTCGAAAACGGACGCTACGTGTACGAACCACCCAGACACCGGTACGACCCGTTGCGTGTGACGACCGGCTCGGTTGCCGATCACGACCTCATCGTCGACGGTGAGCGATACGACATCGCGGCGATTGCGGACGGCGATACTGTCGAGTTGCGGCTCACGAGAACCCTGATATGACGACACCAGAGACAACCACCACTGACGACCAGAACACCGGCGGCGACGTCGACGAGGTACTGGACGAAATCGAACGCAAGCGATCCCTGCGCGGCCCGGCGGTCGTCGCCGTTGCTGCGATCGGGATCCTGTTTTCGCTGTTCCAGCTGTGGATCGCTGCCCGCGGATTCGTCTTCTCGATCCCGGTTCCGGGAGCCGAACCGATCCGCCTCGGAGCCCTCGCCCAACTGCAGATCCGGGCGATCCACGTCAACTTCGCGCTCATCCTCGCGTTCCTGCTGTTTCCCGGCACGAGCGGCGATGGCGCGGTCGCCCGCCGGCTGGGGGCACTCTCGACTGCGGTCGGTCGACGGCTCGGGGACCATCCCGTAACGCGTGGCCTCGAACGGCTCCGAGCGGCGGGTGTGTGGTTCGCCGTCGACCGCAACAGCGACCGGGTGACACCCTCGGATCTGCTGTTGATCGGGCTGTCGCTGTTGCCGACGCTGTACTACCTCACCAACTATTCGGAGGTAACGAACGTCATCCGCATTCGGGGCCTCAGCGGAGCCGCGACGCTCGGCGACGTATATCCGACGCTGGCACCACTCGCGGTCGGCCCACTCGGCGAGCACCCCTTTGCCTACCTGATGGGCGTACTTGCCATCCTGCTCGTCCTGGAGGCGACCCGGCGGGCCCTCGGCCTCCTGCTGATGGTACTGGTGAGCCTCTTTTTGCTCTACGGGAGATACGGCTTTCTCATCCCGCGTGGGGCACCCGTCGTCGGCATCTTCGGCACGTCGGAACTCCGCTGGAACCAGCTCGTCCAAAACCTCTGGTACACCGTCGAGGGGGTTTTGGGCGTTCCTGTCGGCGTCTCGGTCCGGTTCATCTTCCTGTTCATCCTCTTTGGGGCGTTCTTGGAGATGTCCGGTGCCGGAAAGTGGTTCATCGATCTGGCCTACTCGATCACCGGCACGCGCAAAGGCGGCCCGGCGAAGGCGAGTGTCGTCTCCTCTGGGTTTATGGGGATGCTCTCGGGGTCGTCTGTCGCGAACACCGTGACCACGGGTGCGCTGACGATTCCGCTGATGAAACGGTCGGGCTACTCGCCGAACTTCTCAGGGGCCGTCGAGTCCTCGGTCTCCTCGGGTGGTCAGATCCTCCCACCGGTGATGGGGGCGGCGGCGTTCCTCATCGTCGAGTTCACGGGCACGCCGTTCGGTGATGTCATCATCGCGGCGACGCTGCCCGCCTTGGCGTTCTTCTTCGGGATGTGGGTGATGGTCCACTTCGAGGCGGCCAAACACGGCATCGGCGGGCTCGATCGCAGCGAACTGCTGGATATCGGCCCGCACATGCGCCGTGGGTGGTTCTATCTCGTCCCCCTCGGCTTGCTGCTGTACTATCTGGTCATCGCCCGGCTCTCGATCGGCCGGGCTGGCTGGTTTACGATCATCGCGACCACCGCACTCGTCGCCGCGGTCGCCGCCTACAACGAGGACACCGGCACGTATCTCGTCGGCGCGATCGCCGCTGGCTACACCGCGACGGTCGTCTCGTGGTTCCTCGCCGGGGGCGACCCCGTCGACGTACTGTTCGGGACGACCCAGACACCCCTGCCGCTGGGGGCGGCAGCCACCGAGGCTCTGTCGTCGCTCGGTGTGACGATCATCGCGATCAGCCTCGTGTTTCTGCTGGCCGATCCACGCGGGCCGGCCCCGCTGTTGGATCTCGATCCCAGCGTCGACGAGGCCGCCCAAGCAGTCGACGATCGACTCGGCCGAGCGGCTGCGACCAGCCGCGCCGGCATGTTCGCGGCGTTCATCCTCAAATCGCTGGACAACGGTGCCCGGACCGCAACCATCGTCGTCATCGCGGTGGCGGCCGCGGGCATCATCCCCGGAGTCATCAATCTCACCGGCCTCGGCGGGAGCTTCCGGGCGCTGATCCTCGGAGTGAGCGGCGGGTCGCTCGTCTTGCTGTTGCTGTTGGCCGGGCTCGCCTCGATCGTCGTCGGGATGGGAATGCCGACGACCGTGATGTACATCATCATCATCGTCCTGCTTGGGCCGGTGCTGCCGGAGTTCGGCGTTGCGATCCTCGCGGCCCATCTGTTCGTGTTGTATCTCGGGCTGATGGCCGACGTGACGCCGCCGGTGATGGTTGCGGCCTATGCTGCTGCAGGGGTGGCGAAATCCGATCCGTTCGAGACCGGCAAGCTCGCCTTCCTGCTGTCGTTGAACAAGATTCTCGTCCCCTTCGCGTTCGTTTTCGCGCCGGGGATCCTCCTGCTTCGCGGCAGCGAACCGGGGCAGTTCTCGGTGATCTCGATGGCCGATGTCGCCGATCTGTCCTTCTTCGGACCCGAGGTGCTGGTGCCGGTTGTCGCCATGTTCGCGGGCGTCTATGCCCTCGGCGTGGCGATCATCGGCTACTACCGAACCGAGGTCTCGCGGGTCGAGCGAGTGGGCTTCATTGCGGCGGCCGTCTTGCTCTCGGTGCCGGGGATGCTGCTGATGCCACTGTCGACGGCTCTGGGACTGGTCGGCATCGAAATGACCCTGTTTACCCTGACCAACGACATCATCCTCCGGGTGGTCGGCGGTGCACTGCTCGCGGCACTGATCGTCGCCAACCAGCGGAAGGCAGCCGACGAGACCGGCAGCGGCATGGCCGACGAGGGCGGAGCCACCCCCTCCGATGTCAGCACCTAAGGCGCGCAGTCAGCCGTCGACTCCCACGGCGACGACGCGGAGTCGACGGTAGTCGGCGGTCCACGACCCCTCGAAAAAGTACTCCTCGCGGAGTCGGGCTTCGACACCCTCGATGACCGACTGCTGGTCGGCTTCGGAGAGCCCCGCCAGCAGGCTGTCGCCGAACCCCTCCAGCCACGTGGCCAGTCCGTCCTCGCCGTCGAGTTCGGTCGGCCGGTCGAACAGCCGCGTGTAGCGGACTTCGAGTCCGTGGGCTTCGAGTCTGCTGGCGTACTCGCCAACAGTTGGAAAATACCACGGCATCGGCCTCTCGTAGCCGCGGGCGGCCAGTTCGGCGTGGGTCGCCGAAACGATGGCCGCGATGTTGCCGTGGCCGCCGAGTTCGGCGACAAAGCGGCCGCCTGGCCGGAGGGCGTCGACAACCGAATCAAGCACAGCGTCCTGCTCGGGGATCCAGTGGAGTGCAGCATTGGAAAAGACGGCGTCGAACGGCTCGTCGACGGTGAACCCCCGAGCATCGGCATGGACGAACTCGCAGTCGGGGAAGCGTTCGCGGGCGGCCTCAACCATCTCCGCGGACTGATCCAGTCCGACGGCCGTCGCGCCCGCCTCGGCGATCTGCTGTGTGAGATGGCCCGTGCCGCAGCCGAGATCGAGGATCCGCTCGTCGGGCTGTGGATCCAAGAGGTCGACGACGTCCTCGCCGTACTCGTAGACGAACGAGTGGGCGTCGTCGTAGGTCGACGCGTTCCACTGGTTCCGGGCCTCCTCGGGCGGCTGACGCATCGTGTTCCAGCCCAGCATCTGACAGTTAATAAACGTACGCTACCCGCCGAGGGCACTCCGACCTCGGCATCCGCCATCGAAGTCGCTTTGAGGGCCCTCGACCTACCAGCCGGTATGAACGTCGGTGCACACGTTTCGATCTCGGGTTCGCGCGTCTCCTCGGACACCGCAACCCCGGAGTACAGCGATATTCGCAACGCAGTCGACCGCCAGCTCGCCTTCGGCGGCAACTGCGGCCAGATCTTCACCACCTCGCCGCAGGTCTGGCAACAGCCCGAAATCAGCGACGAGGCGGCCGAGGGATTCCGCGAACTCACCGCCGACAGGCTGGAGGGACCGTGGGTGATCCACTCGGCGTATCTCGTCAACCTCTGTACCCCCAAGGACGACCTCCGGCAGAAATCCATCGACAGCATGCAGGCCGAACTCGATGCGGCCGAGAAACTGGGCATCCCTTTCGTCAACGTCCACCTCGGGGCCCACACTGGCGCGGGCGTCGAGGGTGGCCTTGACAACGCCGCCGAGGTCATCGACGAACTCGACGTCCCCGAGAGCGTCCAGATCCTCATCGAGAGCGACGCGGGCAGCGGCACGAAACTCGGCGGCGAGTTCGACCACCTCGCCGGCATCATCGACAGAACGGATGAGGAAATCGGCATCTGCATCGACACCGCCCACATGCTCGTCGCGGGCAACGATCTGACGACGCCCGAAGCGGTCGACGAGACCATCGGGCGCTTCGACGACGTGGTGGGTCTCGAACACCTCGAATACATCCACCTCAACGACTCGAAACACGACGTGGGTACCCACAAGGACGAACACGCGCTGATCGGCGAGGGCTACATCGGCGAGGACGGCATGCGCGCGATCGTCAACCACCCCGACCTCCGTGACCTTCCCTTTGCACTCGAAACGCCGACCGAGGACGGCAAAGGCTTCGAGTGGAACATCGCCAAAGTCAAAGAACTCCGCGAGAACTAACCGCTGTGCGCCGGTTTTCTGCCGAGTATCTCGAACGAACCCGCGAGGGAATGTGGGCCGACTCCCGTGAGGCACTGGTCGACCTCGATCTCTCGGGGCGAACCCGGATTCTCGACGTCGGCTGCGGGACCGGCGAACTCACGCGCGTGCTGGCCGATGAGTCACCTGCGGCGGTCGTCGGCTGTGATGTCGACCGCGAGCTACTGGCGGTCGCCAGCGACCACGTCCCGGTTGTCGCTGGCGACGCACTCAGACTCCCGTTCGCAACCGACAGCGTCGACCTCGTGGGCTGTCAAGCGCTCCTGATCAATCTCCCCGAGCCGGCAGCCGCTCTCCAAGAATTTGCCCGCGTCTCGTCTGATCTGGTGGCGGCTATC
>JAWOEO010000136.1:0-9082 GCA_046482755.1 Halohasta sp.
TCGGCTACTTCGGCTACGCCTACTACCAGGAGAACCAGGACGAACTCAAGGCGCTCGCCATCGCCGAAAGCGAAGGCGAGCGCCTTGAGTTCGTCCTGGTTCTCCTGGTAGTAGGCGTAGCCGAAGTAGCCGATCGCGTACTCGTTGTTCGAGATTCCCTGGACGATCGTGTTGTCGTCCTCGGTTGGCTCGTAGTCACTGCGGTGGTTCCCGGCCTCGCCGACGACGTTCTCGGTGAACCAGTCGAAGGTACCCGAGGTGTCGTCGGGACCGTAGAGTTCGAACTCCTCGTCGGGCCAATCCGAGTTGACATCCGCCCACGTCTCGGCGGGGTCGTCGCCGTTCCAGATCTGGGCCAGCTCGTCGAAGGTCATGCTGTCGACCCAGTCGTTGTCGGGGCTGACCGCCATCGTCAGCGCGTCGCCCGCGATCTGGAACTCGACTGCTTCGATGTCGTTTTCATCACAGCTTTCGACCTCTTCGTCCTTGATCGGCCGCGAGGCACCGTTGATGTCCGAGGAACCCGGACAGAAGTTGTTGGCGAAGCCGCCACCGCTGCCCGTCGAGTCGACGGTCACGTTGACATCCGAGTTCTCGTTCATGAACCGCTGGGCCATCTCGTCGGAGACCGGGTAGACCGTACTCGAGCCCGTGACGATGACCTCGCCGGAGAGGCCGTCGCCACCGTCACCGCCGTCGCCGCCCTCGTCGTCACCTTCGAGACCACCTTCGCTGGAACCGGTATCGGTACAGCCAGCGATGCCGACCGCACTGACAGCGCTCGCACCGGTGAGGAATTTACGTCGCGATACCGAGCCGAAGGAACGACTGTGGTCGTTGTCTGCCATCACCAGTATGATTTGATACGGGATAAAAATACCATGCTATGAGTAGTATATACCCTCACAACACCAATATAGTGCTATATAGGCATATGGGGTCTATTGCTTTACCGGCTATATACCACTATTGTGGCCTCCTGAGCCCGCTATATCGATCTTAGCAGTCGCTTTAGGACCGCTCGTCGAACGGCGAGTCGACGAGCCGCCCTGCCGCGTATCGAGATTCCCCATGGCAACCAACCAGTCCGATTCACTCATTACAACCGACGTATCGAGCAGCCAAACCGGTCGAGCCGCCCGCCCCGACGAGACGGTCATCTCGTCGACCGGCCTCGACGTGTTCTACGGCGACGAGCAGGCCCTCGACGACGTCTCGATCGAGATCCCCGAACACAAAGTCACCGCGATCATCGGCCCTTCGGGCTGCGGCAAGTCGACGTTTTTACGGTGTCTCAACCGGATGAACGACCAGATTGACGCCTGTGAGGTCGACGGCGAACTCCGATTCCACGGCACGAACGTCTACGACGAGCAGGTCGACCCAGTCGCGCTGCGGCGGCGGATCGGAATGGTGTTCCAGAAACCCAACCCCTTCCCGAAGTCGATCTACGAGAACGTCGCCTACGGGCTCCGTGTCCAGGACAAGGAGGTCACCGACGAGCTCGTCGAGGAGGCCCTTCGCAGTGCGGCACTGTGGGACGAGGTCGACGACCAACTCGACGAGTCGGGGCTCGAACTCTCGGGCGGCCAACAACAGCGGCTCTGTATCGCCCGCGCGATCGCGCCCGATCCCGAGGTGGTCCTGATGGACGAGCCCGCGAGCGCCCTCGATCCGATCGCGACCGCGAAGATCGAGGACCTGATCGCCGAGCTGGCCGAGGAGTACACCGTCGTCATCGTCACTCACAACATGCAGCAGGCCGCCCGGATCTCCGACAAGACGGCGGTCTTTCTGACCGGCGGCAAGCTCGTCGAGTTCGACGACACCCAGACGGTCTTCGAGAACCCCGCCCACGACCGCGTCGAGGAGTACATCACCGGCAAGTTCGGGTAGGATGTCCCGCAGCGACTACCGCGAGCGGCTGGCGTGGCTCCGAACCGAGGTCGTCCTCTTGGCCGAACTCGTCGTCGACCGCTACGAGGACGCCCTCACAGCAGCCGCGACCGGCGACCGGTGGCTCGCCGAGGAAGTGGTCGACGGCGACACCGAGATCAACGAGCGATACCTCGAACTCGAACGCCACTGCACGGACCTGATCGCCCTCCAGCAGCCGGTCGCCTCGGATCTCCGGCTGATCACGGCCTCGTTCAAGATCATCACCGATCTCGAACGCGTCGGCGACCTCGCCACCAACCTCGCTGGCCGCACGCGGGCCGGCCGCGAGGGGATCCATCCGGCGGTCGACGTCGAATCACTCGGCGGCGAGGCGGGCGCGATGGTCGAAGCCGCCGTCGAGGCCTACGAGGCGGCCGATCCGGCGGCCTGTCGGGCGGTCGCCGCACGTGACGACGACCTCGACGGTGCCTGCGATCGGGCCACCCGACGGCTCATCCGCTCGCTGCTCGCCGAAACCGACGTCGACCGCGCGGCCGCCAGCACGGCCGCCTCCCGTGGCTTGCTGACGGTGCGGGATATCGAACGCGTCGGCGACCACGCGGTCAACATCGCCGCCCGGAGCCTGTATATGCTCGACGGCGACGACGAACTGCTGTACTGAGCGCCTGCTGGTCGCAGGCGTTCCCGGCAATTGATTAGCTCTGGGCGTTTTTCGTTGGCTATGACCGACGAGTCGTGGGATCGGCGGCCGCATGCGGGTCGACGGCGAGTCGTTCGGCCGGTCGGCGGACCCACTGGCCCGAGTGATCTCCGTGCGAGTGCCGCTGCGCCACCCGCCGATCGCTCCGAACACTACCCGACCGTCGCCGGTCGCGTGGTCGGCCAGCGCGTGTTGGTGCCGACAGAAGCGAGTGACGCACGTGGCGAGTGTCCGAGGGGCAGATGAACGGCGACGGCGAGGCAGGTGCGGTCACCCTCGCGTTCTCGTTGTCGGCTATCGACCGACTCGAAGACCCGAAGGCGGTTTTCGAGGACGCAGAGCGCTGGAGCCAGTCGATCGGTCTCGTCGACGGCGACACCGAACGGATCGCGCGGATCGTCGACGAGTACGGCCTTCGACAGGATTTCGAGATGCAGGGCCGCGACAAGTGGTTCGCCCTCGAAGAGATCTGCGAGACGACCACGACGCCGCGGCACGTCTACGTCGGCGCGACCGACGACGACATGCGGGTGTCGACGCTCTTCTGCTGGGAGTACATTCGTGTCACGAACGCCGCCGAAAGCGCCGGCTGGGAGGTCTCCGAGGCCCGGTCGGATCCGGGAATCCTCGCCCGCCTCCTCGCTCCCGTTCGGAACCTGATCGACTAACGGCTTCGGTCCTCATCGACGAGACTTGCGTTCGGGGTCGACACCACGAGTTCGTCGCTCGCGGAGGCCCGTCGACGCTCAGTCGGCGGTGGCCTCGCTCGTCTCCGAGTCGTCGTCGGCCTCGTCGACCGGGCCAAGTGCCCCATCGGCGATCTTCGTCCCCCAGTAGCCGGGGTACTTCTCGACTTCGACGTCGCCCAACACCTTGGTCTGACAGGAGAGTCGCAGATCGTAGTTCGGGTGATGCGGCGGCGTCAGCAGCCGCCCCTTTTCGCGGATCCCGACGTCGCTGACCTCGCCGTCGACGGCGACCGCGCAGGTGCCACAGGAGGCGAACCCCTTGCAGTTGAACGTCTTGGTCTTGCCGTTGTGCGGCGAGAGCCCGGCCCGTTTGAGCACGTTCCGAAGCGTTTCGCCCTCTTTGCACTCGATCTCCCGGCCGCGAAACGTGACTGTCGGCATACACTGTCCTCTGTCGACACGGCACATAGTCCTATCGCCGTCCCCGAGGACTGCCGCGCATTGTCGACGGTCACGACCGCGGTGGCGAGGTCAGTGGGCATATATATTGTCACGCCTAGGAACCGGTATGCAACAGACTCGGCGGCGGTATCTCGCCGCGACGGGTGCGATCGCGGTCGGCACCGGACTGGCTGGCTGTCTCGGCTCCAACAGCGGCGGGGAGTCAGAACCGGACGAGACCTCCCACAGCTGTGAGTTGTCCGACCGCGACCCGGTCGACGAGTTGCCGCAGCCGACGGTCGGCAGCGACGACGCGACGGTCACCGTCGATGTCTTCGAGGACTTCGCCTGCCCAGGCTGTCGGGATTTCGCCCTCGGCGGGCTCGCCGACCTCGAAGCCGAGTACGCCGGCGACGACGTCCGGTTCCGCCGCTTCGACTTCCTCGTCGTCGACAGCGACTGGAACGAGCCGGTGGCCAACGCCGCCCGCAGCATCCAGGACGAACTCGGCGACGAGGCGTTCTTCGAGTTCACACTCGCGGCCTACGAGAACCAATCGGAGTTCTCTTGGCAGGTCATCGGCGACCTCGCCGAGGACGTTGGCGACGACCCCTGTCGCGTCTTGAGCGACGCCGACGGCGGCACCTACGACGGGGTTCTGGAGGCCGACCAGACCGAAGGCGAAGACCGGGGTGTTCCCGGCACGCCCGTGGCGTACGTCGACGGCCAGCAGGTCGAGGACGCGGCGAGCTACGAGAGCGTGAAAAACGCCATCGACGCGAACCTGTAACGACGAGCTAGGCCTCGCCGCTCGGCGTCGGAAACGCCCGCAAGGACCGCGATGGGACGAGGAAGTTGCCCCGATTCTCCACGAAGATGTAGCGAAAGATCCCGTTTTTGACTCGTGGGTCGAGCTGCGGATGGTCCCGAACGAGGTCCGTCCCGTTCATCGCCTCCTGGACCGCCTCGAACTCGCCGATCCCCTGCTGGTAGGAGGGAAAATGCAGGCTGGCGTTCTCGTTGTCGGTCGACTCGACGTGCCGCCGCAGGGTCCGGACGTTCCCTTCCTCGTCGCGGTTGCCGCGGGCGGCCTTCTCGGCGTGGCCGACGAGCCCGAACTCGTCGGCGGTTTCGTCGACCCCCTCGTAGATCTCGTCGGTGATCCCGCTGTCGTCGCCCAGATCGTTCCCGACGCCGTCGACCGCGCCTGCTTCGGCGAGCCGCGGGCTGAACAGTTTGGCGACCATCTCGTCGTGGCTGTTCTCGCCGTACCACTTGTCGAGTTGCTGGCGGATCCGGGCGACGTGTTTGGTCGTCCCGCCGGCGAACGGCCCCTCGGGGATCGCCACGGACGCCTCGCTGGCCTGATTCCGCTCGAAGCCGGCCTTGAACCCCATAAACAGCGGCGACTCCTCGGGGACGGGGCCGTCTTCGGGGATCCCGCCGACCCCCTGATTCTCGGCGGGGAGTCCCGGCCCGATGAACCCTGTGCGTCGGTCATCGATCGAAAAGACGTCGCCGAGTCGACCCTCGACGTCGACGCCGTTGAGTTTCTCGCCGCTCCCGAAGAGGGTCTCCTCGATCTCGAGGAGGGCAGCCGAGCGATCCGAGGCGAGTTGGAGCAGGGCGTCCTGCTCGTCGAGGGTGGGCGTGTCGACCGGCGAGAGCCGACGCGGCGGCGGGAGGTCGACCGAGTCGGGTAGCGACGCCTCGAAGCGGTCGAAGTAGGCCGGCGAGTAGCCGAGATCGAAGACCACACCCTCGTTGCTCCACTCGAAGGCGCGTTCGATGGTCCGGAGCGCGGCTGCGAGGGTCTCGCGGTCGGCCGCCGTCGGAATGCCGTCGGTCGACTCGCCGTCGTAGCGCAGATACAGAAAGAGGTGCTGTTCGGGGAGGACGACGTTGCCGCCGTCGTCCCGCGGCAGGTGGTCGTTCCACGCGAACTGTCGGTCGGGAAGGGTCGCCGGCTCGTCGACGCCCTGCGGGATCGGCTCGTCGCCGAACCGGTCGAGACAGGCCGACAGCGCGCTCGCGCCGCCGACGGCGAGGGCGGCCTTGAGGAAGCGGCGGCGCGAGGTATCGGATCCCGGAAGCTCCATACAGGCGGTAGTCGACCGGCGGCCAAAGGGGTTCTGATGGCTGGGGTCGTCCTCCAGATCAGAATCCGTATTAGCTCGAAGCACCAAACGTCCCTATGGACAGACGGCGTTTCCTCGCGGCGACGGCGGCGGGACTCACAGCGACGGCAGCCGGCTGTGTCGAGGCCTTCGAGTCGGCCGCCGAGACGAGCTACGGTCGGGAACCCCCGGTCGTCGAGGATCGCCCCGACGCGATCTACTGGCCGACCCACACCGAGGCAATGGAGATGGCCGGGATGGGAACCACCAGCGACGGCCGGCGCGTGGCCCTGAGCTACACCTACCCCCACCGATTCTGGCGGGTGTTCCAGGCTGACGACGGCAGCTACGAATCCCGCATCTTCGAGGTCGAAGCCTCGGACGCCGTCCACCTGATGGCCACCGTCTGGGACAACGACACGGGGGTCGTTCTCCCCGTTTCGAGCGTCGACATCGCCGTCACCGGCGGCAACGACGTCGACGAACGCGAGACGATCTATCCCATGCTCTCCCAGCGGATGGGCTTTCACTACGGCGACAACTACCACCTCGACGGCGACGGCATCTACACTGCCGCCGTGACCGTCGGCGGCGTCACCGCCGAGCGGTTCGGCGACTTCCGGCAGCGACTCGACGCACCTGAGTCGGTCGAGATCAACTTCGAGTACAGCGAGTCGGTCCGCAACGACCTCGGGTTTACCGAGTACGACAACGCGGGCGAGGCGGGCGCGGTCGACCCGATGGAGATGGAGATGACGCCGACGGGGACCGTCGACGAACTCGGCGGAACGGCGATGGGCGAGGCGCTGGCCGACGACATCCGCTTCCGGGCGAACCTCGTCGAGGCCGACCGCTTCGGCGGGCCGTATCTCGCAGTTACCGTCGCGACCCGCTACAACGAGTTCGTCGTCCCGGATATGGGCCTCGAAGCCAGTACCGACGGGGAGTTCGCCGAGTCGCTGGCGGTCGGCCTCGACCCCGAACTCGGCTTCCACTACGGCGTGGCCGCGCCGGACCTCTCCGGCGACGAGGAACTCACGGTCGACGTCACGACCCCGCCGCAGGTCGCCCGCCACGAGGGCTACGAGATGGCCTTTTTCAGTACGCCGACCGTCACGCTCTCGTAGGCATGGACCACGCGCCCGGTCGACCGTCCGCGAGCCCCGTTTCGGCCCGCCTCAGGCTGGCGGTCGTCGTCTGGGCCGTGCTGGTCTCGCAGGTGTTGCTGTATCCGGGCCTCGACGGGCTGATCGTCGCCCTCGGCGCGCCGGGCGGCATCAGTGCCGGGATGTGGTTCCTCGTCGCCGAGTACGGCGCGTTCGTCTCGTTCGCCGTCGTCTGGGGGGCGGCCAGCGACGCACTGGGTCGACGCGCCCCGCTGGTCGTCGCCGGGGCGATCGGCGGCGCGGCGAGCTACCTCCTGTTGGCGTCGCTGCCCGCCCTCGGCGTCGGGTTCGGCGGCGTGCTCGTGGTCCGCGTCCTCGGCGGGGCGTTCACCATCGGCGCGTTCTCGCTGGGGATCACGATGCTGATGGATCTGGCCGGCGGCAACGGCCGAAATATGGGCGCTGCCGGGATCGCTATCGGGCTCGGCGCGGCCCTCGGCTCGGTCGCCGGGGGCCAACTCGCGGCGCTCTCGCCGTTCGGTCCCGTCTACGCCGGCGCGGCCGTGCTGGCGGCGGCGGGGCTGGTGGCCGCGACGGTCGACGAAACAGTCACCGACGAGACGGTCGCCGAAAGCGCCTCACCGGCCGACGCCCGCCGTGGCTTGGGGGCTGCCGTCGAGACCCTCCGGGCCCGACCGGCCCTCGGAGTGCCCTTCGCCTTCGGCTTCGTCGACCGCCTGACGGCGGGGTTCTTCTCGCTCGTGGGCGTCTTCTACTTCGGCGACGTCTTCGGCCTCGATGCCGCGGGGGTTGGCATCGCGCTGGCGCTGTTTTTCCTCCCGTTTGCGCTGCTCCAGTACCCGCTGGGGTCGCTGTCGGACCGGATCGGCCGGTTCGTCCCGATCGTCGCCGGCTCGGTCGGCTACGGGCTCACGATCATCGCGGTCGGGCTCGCGCCGACGGTCGAGGTTGCGATGGGATTGATGGTGCTGGTCGGGGTGGCCGGGGCCTTTGTCGCGCCGGCGACGATGGCGGTAGTGACCGATCTGGTCGACCCCGCCGAGCGCGGGGTGGCGATGGGCGGCTTCAACGTGTTCGGCAGCCTCGGCTTCCTTGCGGGCTTTCTGATCGGCGGCGTCGTCGGCGCGTCGACCGACTATCTCACCGCCTTTCTCGTGGTCGGGGGGTTGGAGATCGCTATCGCGCTGCTCGCGTTTCCGGCCGTCAGGCGGCTGGCGACAGGGGGCCAGCAGGCGGTGTCGACGGCCGACTGAGTGGAGATTAGTGAACGGGCTGGTCTTTGAGTCGATCCGCGAACCGCTCGCGGACCTTGTCGAGTTTCGGCGGGATGTGGAACGAGCAGTACGACTGGCTCGGGTTGCGTTCGTAGAAGTCCTGATGTTTGGCTTCGGCCTCGTAGAAGGTCTCCAGCGGTTCGACCTCGGTGACGATCGCGTCGTCGTAGACGCCTTCGGCTTCGAGTTCTTCGATGAAGGCGTCGGCCTGTTCGCGCTGGTCCTCAGAGTGGGTGAGGATGATCGACCGGTACTGGCTGCCGACGTCCGGCCCTTGGCGGTTGCGCTGGGTCGGATCGTGGACCGTAAAGAGGACTTCGAGGAGGTCGACGTACTCGATTTCGTCGGGATCGTACTCGATCTGGACGACCTCGGCGTGGCCCGTGGTGCCCGAACAGACGGCTCGGTAGCTCGGATCCTCGGTCTCGCCGCCGGCGTAGCCGGAGGTGACCTCGCGGACGCCGGCCAACTCCTTGAACGGGGCTTCGACACACCAGAAACAGCCGCCGCCGAACGTCGCGTTCGCTGTGGACATACCGTCTATAGGGCGTCGACGGGCTAAGAACCTGCGGACGATCCCGCCCGTATCCGCCGAGCGAACCGCGGCCATTTATATCGGTCTCTCCGGATCCGTATCATAACACACGAATGAACCGAATCTACCGGTTCGCTGCCGTCTGTCTACTGCTGTCAGCGGCCGTCGGGCTCTGTGTGGTGTATGCGGGTGCCGATCGGTTGGCCTCTCCCGATGTCGCGGAAATCGCCGAAGATCCGGGCGCATACGACGACCAGCAGGTGTTTTTGTTCGGCGACGTCGTGTCGACCGACGCGGCCA
>JAWOEO010000148.1:0-6293 GCA_046482755.1 Halohasta sp.
CCAGCTCGTCTTTCATATGGCCGAAGAATGACTCGATAGGA
Organism: Halohasta sp.; assembly: GCA_046482755.1. GTDB lineage: Archaea > Halobacteriota > Halobacteria > Halobacteriales > Haloferacaceae > Halohasta. Next base: position 42 of record JAWOEO010000148.1, read on the forward strand.
GCGTTGTCGATACAATTTCCTTTACCGGACATCGATTGATCCATCTTCATCTCTTTAACGGCCGCGATGAATGACGGGTTAGTGTAGTGGAATCCCTGGTCAGAATGAATCAGAGCATCGGAACACAAATTAACCGACATCTGCTGCAGCGTCTCAACTACCAAAGCCATGTCGATTTTGAGAGAAGTCCTCCAGGCCACCACTTCTCCGGTTGCTACGTCTTTAACCACTGACAGATAAACAAAGCTGCTGAGAAACGGAATGTACGTGATGTCGGTGCAAAAGACTTTGAACGGAATCGATTGGTTAAACTCCCGCTGTAGTTTGTTGGGAAAAGTCCGGTGCTCCATCGTTTTCTTGTGAGCGGCTCGATAGGGGTTTCTTTTTCTCACTTTGGCCACCAATCCATACTTGCGCATGATTCTTTGTATTTTCTTGTGATTCATTTCCGGTAGCCGCATTTTGATGTTTCGCCAGCCATATTTGCTTATCACAGATCGCTACCAGCTCCGTCTTTGGGTTGCGGGAGAGCCCCGAGAGGTGGGTCTCGGAGACGGTCCCGCCACCGATAACTGCCGTCTGAAGTGACATCGCTCCTAGATGCCGTCGACGGTATTTTGTTATGGGCCGGTATTCGGACGCCAGCCATCCACTCTCGACCACGAATTCGACCGCAATACGGACGTTACCGCCTCTACAGCCGGTCGACCGACTCGTCACGATGGCGGCCGCCGAGACGACGCATCGGCTCCGTCGACGCGGTTCGTCCTGTCGAGCTGTCAGTTATAACCGCCGGCTGACCGGGGGTCGACCGGGAGTACCGGGAGCCGACACTCCGATGTTCGTCGACGAACAGAGCCCCAGCGGTGTCGGGTCGGTAGGATCGGGTGCAAACACGGGCGTGGCGACGGGCCGACCGTACCGAGTCGCCCTCGACAGCCGTAGTAAGCAAAGCGTACTAGCATCTCGATTTATGGGCACGAAAGTAGTCGACACCTAGTAACGGATGTCCCGGTTCCCATCGCTCAAGCGTGGATATATCCTCAGTCTAACAGTAAGTGTTTTAAAAGGTGTCTCCTATTCGGCGGAGTGCAGACGGGCTATACATGACAGAAGAATCCTCACCGGGCAGTCCACGACCGACCGACGAACAAGACACACAGCCACAGCAGTTTCGATACGACCGGTCCGACGAATCGATCGGGGTCTCGGTCGCCCGCGCGGTCGCGGCGGTCTGTGACGTCGACCCGCTGTCGCTGGAACCGCGGCTCTACGATGTTATCGACCCCGACGCCCTTGAGACGCTGCTGGCATCCAAGCCGACCGACAGCGACGTCCGCATCTCGTTTGCCTTCGGTGCCTGCGCGGTGACGGTGACACAGGGCGGCGAGATCCTCGTCGGCGAGACATCAAAATAATGATGTTATGAATTGTTATACTCTGAGAATGACCATTACCTCTACATTTTTATATGAGTGTGCAGAACATGCAGATGCATGTCCGATTGGCTGACAGACGACGAACTCGATCGGATCTCGCAGTTCGTCGACACCCCCGCATACGCACGGCGTCCCGAGATGTTGCTGCCGGACGCCGACGACGAGTAGCCCCCGAGCGTTTGTCAACTACACCACAGAACAGTGTGTGCCCTCCAGTCGGTGACCGGGTCACCGACACGAATCCGTTCGACTGCGCAGGAGAGCGGTGCCGGCTCGACCGTCAGTGGTCGACTGGGGCCGTCTCAAGCTGCCCTGGTCAGTCGATGAGGTTTTTCGCCTGTATCTGGTCCCAGAGCTCCTCGCCTCGGTCGGTTACGCCGTAGACCCGGCCTTTCTTCCGCTCTTCGGGCACGAGGAGCTCGACGAGCTTGCGCTCCCGGAGCCGGCCGAGTGCGCGCGAAACGTGGGTAATGCCGATCCCGGAGTCTTCAGCGATTCTGGAGGGCGTCGCCGGCCCCTCCGAGAGTCGTTTCAAGACTGCAATCCGGTACTGAGAGCTGATCACGAAGCCGATTTCGTCCCAATCTTCTGCCATATGTTGTCCCTCTGTCATTGTCTCTCACCGCGGAGCTGCCGTCATCGTTCGACGGCCGATCGTCGGACCAACGCCGACCGCTCGCCCCATCCCAACGCCGGCCCACTGGCCGGCCTCATCACGGGTCTCATACGGGAGTCGGTGCCGGCGGACGTGCCGCCGGTCCGTCCGTGCCTCCCGCCGCCGCTACACCAATGACCCCTTCGGTGCATATGAGGTTGGCGATGCTACCCCTCTGTTACAGACTGTTTACGCGTCGTTTCCGGGTGTTTCTCAGATTATCCACTGTTTGGATCGTCTTACCAACTCGGTAATTCGGGCTGAACCGGTCGACCGCATCGGCAGCCGATCGAATTCCCGTCAGTCTGGTCGCGTTCCGCTCTCGAACGGTTCGAAACGTTCCTACGGCAACTATAACAAAGCCGATAGCTGTTCGAGGCTCGCGCATGGATGCACTCTCCCCCCAAGAGGAACCGACAGCACGGCGGTCGGCCGACCGGCAGTGTCAGAACTGTGGCCACTACGTCACCAAACAGTTCGTCCGGGTGTTCGGTGCGAACGACGGCTCGCTGTACGGCTGTCTCAGTTGCCTGACGCTCCGTGACCTCCGCGAAGGCGGCGGCAAACAGCCCTAAGCCTACTCCCTGTCGACGAGGTTCGAGGGGAGTTCGGTCCGCCCCCGGCGCAACGAGAAGTAGTGGGCGGCGGCCACCGTGCCGAAGGCGATGAGCACCGCCACGCCGACGAGAAACTGGATGCCGGTGGTGACGCCAGCGATACCGGCGAGGACGTAGACCACGAACCCGGTCACTGCGAGGGCGAGATAGTAGTACTGCCACGGTCGGCTGCTTCGCTGCTGGCGGAAGTAGGCCCCGATCTCGCCGGCTCCCGAGCCGAGTTCGACCCGGCCGGTTTCGGCGTCGTAGTGGACCGCCCCCGAATCCTCCAGTTTGGGGATGTGGGTCTGGTACAGCGAGACGTAGGTTCGCTTGCGCTGTTGGCTGGTGAGTTCATCGACCGACACCTCGTTTTCGATCGCCGCGATCTCGGCGGCGAGCTCGCTCAGCCGAACGGGGCCGTCGGCCTGCTTGAGGTAATGCAAGACGAACCGTCGTCTGGGGTTGCTCAGCAGGTCGAAAACCGTATCTTGTGACAGCGGTTGATAATCGGAGTCTGACATTCGATATCTGGTGTGGTGGTCTCTCTGTCGATACCCGAACGCGACGGGCTCTCGCCGAAATCCGATTTGACCGAGTCCGGTTCAACACTTTGTTACGAGTAGATTACCCACAGTAAGCAGTGATTTATCGCGGCAGGCGGCCCGTCGACGCCGGTCGGCCGACCTCCGCTGTTCGGGACCGCGCAGGAGGGTGTCGACCGATCGGACGCCGGTAGGACCCGACTACTGACGCTGCGAGCCGCTATGTGCGGCATAACAAAGCCGAACGGTGTGCGGCCTCCGGTACATGTACCGTACTGCGACCGAGCTACCGGAGGGTATCCGGTGACGCTCAACGATTCGAACGAGACTGACCGACGGGCGTCTCTGAGGGACGTGCCGGTCGACATGGCGGCGGTCGTCCTCGCGGCCCTCGGCATCGCCGGACTGTACGTCGCCGGGGTGGCCGGTCCGATCCGGTTTCTGGTGGCGGTGCCGCTGTTGTTGTTCCTGCCGGGGTACGTGCTGGTCGGCGTCCTGTTTCCCCGGAGCGGGTCGGCCGGCGAGCAGCCGTCTACCGGTTTGCGGTCGGCCTCGCCCGCCGGGGATCGGGCTCGGGTCGGGCTGGCCGAGCGGCTGGCGCTGTCGGTCGGGCTCAGCGTGGCGCTCGTGCCCCTGTTCGGGATCGCCCTCGAACTGCTACCGGTGGCCGCCTTCGACGGCGCGATCCTCCCGACGCTCGTGGTGTTCGTCCTCCTCGGCGCGGCGGTCGCCTCGGTGCGGCGGCTCCGGACGCCCGCCGCCGACCGGTTTCGGCTCCCGGTCGACTCGATGGGCGGGGTGCTCGCCGACCCGTTCGGCTCGATGGCCCGCGGCGAGCGACTCGCCACGATCGCGCTCGCAGTCGCGCTGGTGGTGGCGGTCCTAACCACGGGCTACGTGCTCGCGGTACCGCCGGCCGGCGAGGCGTTCACCGACCTCCGGGTGATGACCGGCTCGCCGGACGACCCTTCCCTCGGCGAGTATCCCGAGGCGATCACGGCCGATGGGACCGAACTGCTCGTCGGCGTCGACAACCGCGAGGGGAGCCAACAGGCCTACACGGTTGTCATCACCGCCGACCAGCTCATCGAACAGGACGACTCGGTACGGACGATCGAATCGACCGAACTGGCCCGCTTCGAGAGCCGAATCGACGACGGCCAGCGCCGGCTCCAGCCGGTGACGATCACCCCCGACACGAGCGGCCGGTATCGCATCAACGCCTACCTCTACCGCGGGGTGGCCCCCGAGGAGACGGGAGTCGACAGCGCCGACCGCCACGTCCACTTCACCACGCGCATGGGCGGCGATGGGGGGGCAGCGGACGGCGAGCCCGTCGACGGCGACCCCGACATCGACGCGACGGTCGAGTCCGATCGCGGGCGGACCGACCCGATCCCTGAGGGGCCGCCGTCGCTGACCGGCGATCGCCGAGCCGGCGGGTAAGGTGGCACCTACTGACCAAATGGACTCATAACAAAGGCCGGCTCCCGTCTGTCGTCGGATACTGCGACCGTGATGACCCTATCGCGGCTGCGAACACCTATGTATTTCACACAGACGCGTGTCGACGCCGGATCCGTATCGTGGACCGACAGCCCGCCGGGCGGGAGGCCGCAATGAGCCGGATCCCGATCGCCGACCCCGACATCGGCCGGGACGAACACCGCCGGGTCGCGGCGGTCCTCGAAGGCGGGCGGCTGGCCGACGGGCCGACGGTCCGCTCCTTCGAGACCGCCTTCGCCCACCGCTGTGGGGCCGCCCACGCGGTCGCCACCTCCAACGGCACGACCGCCCTCGAGACGGCGATGCGCGCGCTCGGGCTGGGCGAGGGCGACACGGTCCTCACCTCGCCGTTTTCCTTCATCGCCAGTGCGAACGCGATCCGACTGGCGGGCGCGTCGGTCGTCTTCGCCGACATCGATCCCGCGACCTACAACCTCGACCCCGAAGCCGTCGAGGCGGTCCTCGAAGCCCGAGAGGTCGACGCCATCCTCGCGGTCCACCTCTACGGGCTGCCGGCCCCGATGGACCGGCTCCGGGAGCTGGCCGACAAACACGACTGCCTGCTGATCGAGGACGCCGCCCAAGCCCACGCGGCGGCGATCGACGGCCGGCCGGTCGGCTCGCTGGGTGAGGCGGCCTGTTTCTCCTTTTACCCGACCAAGAACATGACCACCGGCGAGGGTGGGATGGTGGTGACCGACGACGAGGCGGTCGCCGACCGGGCGGCTCGGTGGGTCAACCACGGCCGAACCGATACCTACGAACACGCCACCGTCGGCCACAACTACCGGCTGACGAGCCTCGCGGCCGCCATCGGGCTGGCCCAACTGAACAAGCTCGACGACTTCACGGCCGCCCGCCGGTCGACCGCCGCGCGGCTCACCGAGACGCTGGCCGACGTCGACGGGATCGTCCCGCCGACCGAGCCCGAGGGGTTCCGGCACGTCTACCACCAGTACACCGTTCGGGCCGACGACCGGGCGGCCTTCAAGTCGTATCTCGACGACGCAGGCGTCGACACCGCGGTCTACTACCCGACACCGATCCACCGGCAGCCGCCGTATGCCGACTACGAGCCGACCGCCCCCGCCGCCGAGGCCGCCGCCGAGTCGGTGGTCTCGCTGCCGGTCCATCCGGGGCTCTCCGAGCGCCAGATCGACCGACTGACGACGGTCCTGCAAGCCTATGGCCGGCTTGAGGATCCCGTCGACGCCGGGCCGCCGGCGGCCGCCGAGGGGGAGGGCGCGGATGACTGAGCGGCTCCCGGTCGGCGTGATCGGCGTCGGCAGCATGGGCCAACACCACGCCCGGGTGTATCAGGAGCTACCGAGTGCCGAACTCGTCGGCGTCGCCGACGTCGACGCCGAGGCGCCCGCCGAGACCGCTGCCCAGTACGGGACTGAGCCGACCAGTGTCGAGTCGCTGCTGTCGACGGCTGCGGCGGTCTCGATCGCCGTTCCAACGCCCTACCATTACGACACCGCGATGGACGCCATCGACGCCGGCGTCGG
>JAWOEO010000212.1:0-2628 GCA_046482755.1 Halohasta sp.
GGCCGTCCCACGTGTAGTCGTCCCCGTCGGACTGCGTGAACCCGTTGGTCTCGGTGACGGTCACACCGTCCGGGAGCCGCGGAGTGAGTTCGGTGAGCCGATCGGGGAGCCGGAACGAAACCGTCGCAGTGATCTCGCCCGGATAATCGGGGGCCCGGTCGACGGTCGTCGTCAGCCGGATCTCGTCGGCGGGCGCGGCCGCCCCGACGGCCGGCAGCACCGAGAGACAGCCCACGAGGACGAGCGCGAGTACCACGGCACCGTGACGTCGCATACCGGGAAGAACCACGCAAGACCCATAGCTCTACAGGGTTTTTGATAGGTCGTCCGGTGGCACAGTCGCTCGGAGGGGCGAGAACAGTCGGCAGTCGACGTGCGGAATCAGGTGCTGGTCACGCGACGGTAAAGCCTTTCTCGCGGAGGAAGTCCTCCACGCGGCCGCGGTGGTTCCCCTGCAGTTCGATCGCGTCGTCCTCGATCGTTCCACCACAAGCGAACTTGGACTTGAGATCCGACGAGAGGCTGCTCATGTCCACGTCCCGCGGGTCGAATCCTTCGATGACCGTTACCTCCTTTCCATAGCGGCGCTCGTCGATGCGGATGTTGATCTGTTGAGACTCCTTGGCGACGTCCTCGCAGACGCAGAGTTCATCAGGCAATCCACACGTCGAGCAGACTTCCGACATTACGTCCGGACCTACAAGACGGCCATATTAAACAGTGTCGGGACCCCACCGGCCGCTCGCGCCGGTCGACCCCCAATTGGTGTGGTAGCCACTGGCTACGGACTGTCAGTATTGACCGACCATCGGGGGTAGCCACCCACTACTCACACCAGTCTCGACGGGTGTCTATCCGGATTCGAGTATGTCTCTATTTCTTGATATTAGCGAGGCGTTTATGTCGTTTGGGTCCTGCCTACCGCCAATGACAACCGCCACCGGGCCGCCGCGGACGATGGCAGACAAACGAAACGAGCTCACCCCGATGTTGGGCCAGTATCTTGAGTTGTGTGAGCGCCACGAGGATGCCCTCGTGCTGTTTCAGGTCGGCGATTTCTACGAGGCCTTCTGTGAGGCCGCCGAAGAGGTCGCCCGGATCTGTGAAGTGACGCTGACACAGCGGGAGGATTCGACGGGCACCTATCCGATGGCTGGCATCCCGATCGACAACGCGAGTTCCTATCTGGAGCGGCTGGTAGCCGCCGACTACCGGGTCGCCATCGCCGATCAGGTCGAGGACGCCGAAGCGGCGACGGGACTGGTCGACCGCGCGGTCACCCGTGTCATCACGCCGGGCACAGTCGTGGAGGAAGAACTGCTGGCATCGGGCACCACGAACTACGTCGCCAGCGCCGTCGAGAGCGAGCAGGGTGGGTTCGGGATCAGCGCGGTCGACGTCTCGACCGGCGAGTGTTTCGTCACGAGCGTCGCCGACCGGGCGGGGCTCTCCGAAGAACTCGACCGGATCTCGCCGTCCGAACTCCTTGTCGCCCCCGAGACGCCGGCGGTTACGCCCGCCGACGCCGCGACCGGCTGGATGGAAACCGAGGTCGACCCCGCGTTGTTCGACCACGAGGCCGCGGTCGACTGCCTGTCGGCCTACGCCGACCCCGAGCGCCGGCTCGCGACCGACGCCGAACGCCGGGCCTGCGGGGCGGTGTTGGCCTACGCCGAGTACACGCAGGGCGATGACGGCTCGCTGGACTACGTCTCGCGGATCCGCCGCTACGAGCAACAGGAGCACCTCCGACTCGACGCCGCCGCCCTCCGGAGCCTGGAACTGTTCGAGAACCGCGGGCTGGGGTCGGGTGAGACCGTCTTCGGCGTAATCGACGAAACCGCCTCGGCACTCGGCCGGCGCTGTCTCACCCGGTGGCTCCGCCGACCGCTGGTCGACCGCGAGGCGATCGAGTCCAGACACGACGCCGTCGAGGCGCTGGTCGGCGACTCGGTGGTCCGGGCCAAGCTACAGGACCGGTTAGCCGAGGCCTACGACCTCGAACGGCTGGTCGGCCGGATCTCCCGCGGACGGGCCAACGCCCGTGACCTCCGGTCGCTGCAGGCCACGCTGTCGGTCGTCCCCGAGCTTGTCGAAACGCTCGCCGGCCGGGACACACTCGCGGCGTACCGCGAGCGACTCGATCCCCTCGAAGCGGTCGCCGACCTGATCGAGAGCGCGATCGTCGACGATCCTCCGGCCGAACTCACCGAGGGCGGCGTCATCAAGCCGAGCTTCGACGCGGACCTCGACGAGCTACGGACCACCGAGCAGGAGGGTCGACAGTGGGTCGCCAAACTCGAAGCCGCCGAACGCGAGCGGACCGGAATCGACTCGCTGTCGGTCGGCCACAACCAGGTCCACGGCTACTACATCGAGGTCACGAACCCGAACCTCGATCGGGTCCCCGAGGACTATACGCGCCGACAGACCCTCAAAAACGCCGAACGGTTCTACACGCCCCAACTCAAAGAGCGGGAAAACGAGATCTTCGGAGCCGCCGAGCGCGCCGACAGCCTCGAATACGAGCTGTTCTGCGAGGTCCGCCAACAGGTCGCCGCCGAAACCGAGCGAATCCAGGCGCTGGCGACCGCCATCGCCGAACTCGACGCCGTCTGTGCGCTGGCG
>JAWOEO010000260.1:0-11138 GCA_046482755.1 Halohasta sp.
CTGCGAAACACTTGATCCCGTTGTCGGTCGGCGGGTTGTGCGAGGCGGTGAGCATCACCCCGTGTCGACCGCGGGAGGCATACGCGAGCGTTGGCGTCGGGACCTGGCCGATCCGGACCGGCTTCGCGCCCGTCGACGCCACGCCGGCCTCGACGGCTGCCGCCAGCGCCGGGCCGCTCGTCCGGCCGTCACGGCCGATGACGACCGGTGGAGCCGAGGATGCTGCCGGCTGGCGTTCGGTCACGAGTCGCCCGACTGCTTCTCCGACCGCGAGCGCCACTGCGGGGGTGACGCGGTCGACGACGCTCCCCCGAATACCCGCCGTTCCGAACTGAACCATACGCCATCTATTCGGCGGCCGCGTTTAGAAGCCGCCGGTCGACCGCCGTCGTGTCGACCGTTTATGTAATCGGCGGTCGAACCGACCGGCGATGAGCGATGAGTCACGTACTCGTGCCCACGTCTTTGTTAGTGGCCGCGTACAGGGCGTCTACTACCGAGCCAGCACGCGCGATCGGGCCCGCGAGGCGGGCGTCGACGGCTGGGTCCGCAACCTCGACGACGGCCGCGTCGAAGCCGTTTTCGAGGGTCCCGAGGGGGCCGTCGAGTCGATGATCGAGTGGTGTGAAACTGGCAGTCGGGCTGCGGAGGTCGAGGCCGTCGACGTGACGACCGAACCGCCCGAGGGAGTCGAGGGGTTCGAGGTCCGGTGGTAGTCGGAAACGGGTCGCAAACCGAAAGCAAGGGGTATCGGCGGCGGTGATGGTGTGGATGACGCGATGTGGGACGGTTCCGCCGCCGATCGAACCGCCCCGTGTGGCCACGTCGACAGTGGGTCTAACGGCCACCGAATGTGGGTTGAGGGGTGGAAACAACCATCTGCAACAGACAGTGTGACCCAGTATCTGGTGGGTGCCGGTGACGCAGCAGTTGTACAGTCGTGCCGAACGTGCCTCGTGTGTTCTCACCTCCGTTTGTCGATGTTGTATTGTATCACGGCTGCTGCCAATATATACTCTGGGTTATAAGCCGTTAGGGACTGCATTAAACAATATATACCGTAGTTATGTGGTCAAACGTTCATTAGATCTCTGGCGTCGACAGCGGACACCGTGTCTGTGATGTGCTTCGAGATGGGCGAGAACGAGCCGAGGTGGCCCCCGATCCCTCGACCCGTTCGGTCAGGTCCGACCAAACCCGACAGCGAGTGGGGTGGGCGCGGCAGCGTTCATGCCGACGTCGACGAGAAAAGCGTCGGTTCGTCGGCATCCTGTATTGGTATGTGCCACTGATAAACCCACCGTCCTCCGGCGGCGGTGGTCAGTGACGGCGGTCCCGCAGGGCGGGGAACTCCTCGCGGACCGACCGGACGCGGTCGGCCTCGACAGTGGCGGTGAGCCGGCCGGGCTCGTCGCCGATGCTGGCCAGTGTGGTCCCCCACGGATCGTAGACGGTCGACCGGCCACAGAGGGTCGTTTTGGCGTCGGAGAACGTTCCAGCCCCGTTAGTAGCCGCCACATAACAGAGGTTCTCGATGGCGCGGGCCCGCCCAAGGGTCCGCCAGTGTTCGACCCGCGGGTAGGGCCACGCGCTCGGAACGACGATCAGCTCCGCGCCCCGGTCGACCAGCCGGCGGTAGAGCGTGGGAAACCGCAGGTCATAACAGGTCGTCATCCCGACGGTGAGCCCCTCGAAGTCGACGGTCTGGAGTCGGTCGCCGGCCACCAGTCGCTCGGATTCGGCCGAGTCGTAGCCGAACAGGTGGTGTTTTCGGTAGATGCCGCGCCGACTCCCTTCCCGATCGAAAAAGACGGCCGTGTTCGCGTAGCCGTCGTCGGCCGGGACGTCGTAGCCGGCCGCCGCGCTGGCGGCGAGATCCTCGACGGTGGTACCGGCGACCAGCCCTACGTCGTTGTCGGCGGCCATCGCCGCGAGGCGGTCGAACAGCGAGTCGTCGAGCCCCGCGGCGTGGGTCGGGTAGTCGTCGAAGGCGAAAAAGCCGACCACGAACTGTTCGGGCAGCACGACCAGATCCGCGCCGTCCTCGGCGGCGGCCGCGACGGCCTCCTCGGCCCGAGTGAGGTTCCCGTCGACGTCGGCCGGCTCGATTGCGAGCTGTACGAGAGCGAGTTCCATCCTCAGTTCTCGGCGAGATCCGCTCTGAGGGCGGTTTCGAGGTTATCCATCTCGGTATCGAGGTTGCGTTTGAAGAAGCGTTCGACTCCGGGGAGTTTGCCGTCGACGACGAACTCGTTTGTCAACGTGCAGCCGCCGTCGGTTTCGGTGATCGTGTGTTCGCCGGTCACGTTCAGGGCTTTCGATCGCCCGGAGAACTTGACGCGGGTCGGTGGTTCTCGGAGGACATCCTCGGTTTTGACCGTGACCGTCGAGCTGATCAGCGGGATCGGCAGTTCGACCTGCCAAACCGCCCGATTGTCGCCGCGAAGCTCGTAGGAGTCGACGACGCTGATCGCGCCCGCCCGCTTTTCGGGATCGGAGATGAACGCCCAGATCCGATCGCCGGGAGCGTCGAACTCGAAGGTCCGTGATACACGGACTGTCATTGATAACTGGTCGGCTGGCAGGGATAAAAAGGGCGCGGAAACGTCGCCACGCGGCTACTCCGGGGTGACACGCCAGGTGGTCGACTTCGCGCGGCTCCACTTTTCGATCTGGACGTCGTCGGACTTCTCGGCGAGCTGCGGCAGCCGCACACCGACCTGCTTCGAGGAGAGGCCGATGGCCTCGGCGATCGTCTTCGCCCGGAAGTAGCGCTCACCGCGCGAGACGCTGTCACGGAGGTAGGCGACGATCCGTTGTTCCTCGTCGGTGTAGGATGTCATTAGCTCTCTGTAGGGCTGTGACGGGCTTAACGATTGCGTCCCATAGCTGTCGACAGGACCCTCAGTCGTATAGCTGGACGGCGACCACACAGAGCGCTGCGGTGACCATGGCGGCGGCGAACCCCCACGCTTTCATGAGCTGTGAGGAGCCGCCGAACATGAGCAGAGCGCCGCCTACCGCGAGCACGCCGAAGGCCATCGAGACACCGATCGCCTTGTCGGAGCTGACTGAACCGGTTTCCATACTGGAGGCTTCGACGGTGGCTACTTAATTTATTCGCCACCCGGCTACACGATCTCGACGTGTTCGGAGGCCTCGTCGAGCGCGAGGTTGGCGGCGATCTCGGCGTTTCGGACGGCGTACTCGGCGGTCTGCTGGAGGCTCACCAGCACCTCCCGCACCCGGAGCAAGTCGGTGTTCGATAGCTCCGGGAGGTCATCGAGAATGTCCTGTTCGCGGTCCTTGATCTCGTGGAACATGTACCGACATTTGATCGTCAGGTCGTAGTCCCGCTCGACGACCGCCCGGACCGCCAGACTGGTCATCTCGTCGACCTGATCGGTGAACTCCCGGATCCGCCGCATTGTCGACGAATCGATATCGAGCTCCTCGCCGCCGGTCTCCATCACGATGTCGGCGATATCCTCGGCGTTGTCGGCGGTGAGTTCGAGGTTCTTGGCGACCGACCGGTAGCCGATCAGCGGGAAGCTAGAGTCAAGCCCGACCGCCCGACAGAGGTTGGGATTCTGGTAGGCTGAGAAGATCAGCCGCAGCAAGAGGACGAAGATCTTGTTGGCCTGCCGTTCGCGGTTGAGCGACCGCTGGGCGAGGTCCGTGTTACCGTGGGCCAGCGCCTTGATTGCCTCCCCACGCATCGTGCTGCCGGTGTTTTCCAGTCGCTCTAGGAGGTTGTCGAGCGTGAAGTCCTCGGGGTCGACCGAACATCGGATGGCGATCGATTCGGGGGTCTCCTCGATCACGCCCAGCCCCATGAGCTGGGTTTCGGCCTTGTAGACGGCGTTGATGTGTTCCGAATCGAGTGCGCCCTCGGATTTCTCGACGTGGATCACACGCCGGCCCAGCACGTACTGGGCGACGATCGCGCGTTCGAGCGCGCCGGCATCGAGGTTGTCGGCGTGGATGGTCGCCTCGCTTTCCTCGGTGCTGGCGGATTCCGGCAACACGGTGAGTGTTCCCTTCCCACCCATGCGAATCGAGACCTCGTCGCCTTTCTCGACGTTGTGTTCCTTGGCCCACGCCGCCGGGAGCGTCATCGCCAGCGTTGAGGGACCGAGTCGTTGGACTTTCCGCGTTTCCATACCCGCTGTGGGCTTTGTATCTCCTTAATCTTGTCCATACACATAGTATTTCGGGCGAAAAACAAGACAGACGGCCACTCGACCCGCGAGATGGGTATGTAATTGTATAGCTGGCCGTGGTTCCGGGGGAGCCTAAACCACCTTCATCATCCGGCGCTCGAACCGACCGACCCGGACCTTCCGCCACCCACGAAGCGCCTCATCCAGCGCCGGATCGTCGGTGTCGACCCGGAGCACCGACAGCCCGTCGAGTTTCGAGCGGGAGGCGACGATCTCGACCTCGCATCGCCGAATGACCGCCGGCGACAGTTGGGGGTTCCCGCGGCCGAAGACGAACCCTTGGCCGCCGATCGGCGAGACGACGATCACGTTGTCCTCGCCCAGCACATCGAGAATCTCCGACTCGCTGGCATCCAGCGCGAGTACCTCGCCGTCACGCCAGACGTCGACGCCGATGGGCGACCCATTGAACCCCAAGGCGGCTTTGATCGTCCCGACCGTCGACCCCGGTCCGAGCACGTAGGTCCGATCGGGGTCGACGCCGTCGGCGACTGCCGCGGCCAGCGCGTCGACGGTGCCGCCCCCCAACTGTTTCGACGACTGGAGGTCGTCGGTGACGGGAACACGGGCGACCGCCCGGAGGTGGGGGTTGACCTCGCCCTCCCGGTAGTCGTCCTCGTCGATGTCCATCACTTCCCGGCGCTCGGTTCGGTCGAAGCCGACGACGATATCGGCGGCGTCCTCCGGCGAGACCGCGAACACCGACGAGTAGACTTTGACGCCCGCCGGGACGCCGAGCATCGGGATCTCCGTCTCGGCAAGGGCTTCGGCCACGTCCGCAGCAGTGCCATCACCGCCGACGAAGACCACGAGGTCGACGGCCTCGTGTACGAACGCTGCCACCGCGGCCGCCGTATCTGCGGCGGTCGTCGTCGTCGCCCCGTCCGGTTCGTAGACAACGCTCGGCTCGAACCCGGTCGCGCGGGCCAGCGCCGCCCCCATCGGCTCGCCGGCGGCCAGCAGTTCGGTTTCCGGCCCGAGATCGACCAGCCGGGCGAGCATCCGGGCGGCGCGGTCGGGGGCTCGCGGCTCCGCGCCGCGCTCGCGGGCCTCGTCGACCTTCCCGTCGGTGCCTTTGAGGCCGACACGGCCACCCATTCCGGCAATCGGATTGACGACAAGGCCGATGCGCATAGCTACACACCGGATGCGAGGACGCAAAAGAATCCCGACCGCGTTCGGCGACCGACTGTCGGCTGTCGACTACCGCTGTCCGCCGTCGGTCAGCGCGCGCCGCTGGCTGAGCAGATCGGTGGCCAGCCCCTCGGCCTCGTCGACGTTGGGCCGGTCGCCGGCACTGATCGCCGCACAGAGCTGGTCGGCCAGCTGCGTCACGTCCGTCCCGGTTCCCTCGTTGGCGACCCGCCGGAACGTCGGTTCGTACAGCGGGGCAACCCGCTGACCGATTTCCCCGAGCGATGCGTTGGCGACACACTGGACCTGTTTGACGGCGTCTTCGGGTTGCATACACGACCACATACCGGCGACGGGGTTAAATAGTTACTCGAATTCGTAACCGAGTTAATTTTGGCAGATATTGCAGTTTCGTGTCGACTGGTGACAGGTCGACCGACGGCTATAGGAGCGATCGGTCCGGGGTGACTACTGTGACCGAAAGCCACGACATGCGGGCAGCCGTCGCCGAGCGGGCCGCGACCGCCGGGGCGGCGCTGGCCTTCGAGGAGTTCCGAACCGGCATCGCCACCGAGACCAAGAGTTCAGTCACCGATATCGTTACCGAGGCCGACCGGGCGGCCCAGCGCCGGGTGATCGAGGTGATCGAATCGGAGTTCGCGGACGAACCGGTCGTCGGCGAGGAAGACGACGCCGCCAAAACGGTGCCCGACGAGGGGGCGGCGTGGATCGTCGACCCCATCGACGGCACCAACAACTTCGTCGACGGGATCCGGGTGTGGGGCACCGCGGTCGCCGCGGTGATCGACGGCGAGCCGGTCGGCTCGGCGGTCGTCCTCCCCGCCCTCGACGACAGCTACACCGCCGACGGGTCGGCGGCCTACCGGAACGGCACCGAGATCAGCGTCAGCGAGACGAGCGAGGCCGCACTGTCGACGGTCGTGCCGATGCTGTGGTGGGACACCGACAGCCGGGATGCCTACGCCGCGGCGACCCGCGAGATCGTCGAGCGGTTCGACGACCTCCGGCGGTTCGGCTCCGCGCAGGCCACCCTCGCACTCATCGCCGACGGGGCCATCGAGGGCGGGATCACCGACCTCCGGGCCCATCCGTGGGACAGCGTCGCTGGCGTCCATATGGTCCGGCAGGCCGGGGGGCGGGTAACCGACATCCACGGCGACCGGTGGCGGCACGACTCGACGGGGATGGTGATCTCGAACGGCAACGTTCACGAGGCGATGCAGGCGGCGACCGAAGGTATCGTCGACGGCGCGGGCGAGTAGGCGGACAGTTGGGCCGCACGGTCGGACGATCGACGTACAGTCGACCGGAACGCTCAATTTACTGACGGCCACAGGGAGACCCAATGGCTACAGTCTCCGATCGGCTCGACTCCTCTCCAGAACGGCTGTGGATCGGTGCCACCGGTACCCTCGTCGCCGTGCTCCTGTTCGGGTCGCTGCTGTTCCGGGACCTCGTCTACGACCGGTTCCTCTGGCAGTACTTCTGGGGGCCGGTCGTCGCCGACGGCAACGGCGCGCAGTGTGCGATCCGCTCGGGCGGCACCGTCGAGTTCGCCGGCAGTTCCGCGGCCTGTTCGCGGGCGGAGGCTGCCGGCGAGGTGGTCGCCTATCCGGGCTACACGCTGGTCTCGGAGATCGGCTACGTCGTCGCCCTGCTGTTCGCGCTGTTCGGCGTCATCCTGCTGCTCCGCCGGCTCGATCTCGGCACCGACCGGCGCTTTTTCTACGCGCTGTTCCCGTTCATGCTGTTCGGCGGCGCGCTCCGTACGATCGAGGATGCCGGCGTCGCGGCAGTCCGGGCCGGCGCGGAACCGCTCGTCGCCTTCCCGGCGAGCGCGCTGATCATCAGCCCGTTCATCTACGTGACGGTGTTCGCCCTGACCCTTGCGGCGGTACTGGTGAGCGTCCGGCTCGAATCGGCGGGCCTCGTCGACGCCTACGAGTACCCCCTTACCGGCATCGGCACCGCGCTGGTGGCGGGGTCGGTCGGCTATCTCACCCTCCTCGGTCTCACGACCGACTACGTCACGATCATGCCGCAGGTGTCGGGGGTCATCCTCGTGGGGTCGACCATCTCGGCGGTGGCCGTCTGGTACGCCATCGACGTCGGCCGCCCGGCACTCCACGCGGGCACCGGCCGCATCGGTTTCGTCGTCATCTGGGCCCACGCGGTCGACGGGATGGCCAACGTCATCGGTCTCGACTGGATGCCCGCCCTCGGGGCGGGGGCGAACCTCGTCCCGAAACACCCGGTCAACGCCGCCGTCGTCGACATCACCGGACTGGTGCTCCCGGCGTCAGTGCTCGACGTGACCGGCGACGCCTGGCCGTTCTTGCTGGTGAAGTTGGCGGCCGCGGCCGTCCTCGTGTGGGTGTTCAACGAGGAACTGTTCGAGGAGAGCCCGCGGTACACCATCCTGTTGCTCATCGCGGTGGTCGCGGTCGGTCTCGGCCCCGGCACGCGTGACATGCTCCGGGCGACGTTCGGCGTTTAAGAGTACTGCTACTCGTCGGTTCGGCCGTCGGTGTCGACGGTGATCACGGTGCAGTCGAGTTTCTCCCGGAGATACGAGCCGATGTCGGGATCCGACAGCAGTTTGCGGACCATTCGCTTCCACTGACTGGCCTGTTTCGAGCCGATGACGACGATGTCGGCCTTTTCGGCGGCGATCTCTTCGAGGATCGTCTCCTCGACCAGAAAGCCGCGGCGGACCACGTAGCGGGCCTGCTGGAGCTCGCCGAACTCGCGTTCGACAGCCCGTTTGAGTTCGGTCCGGCTGACGTGGCTGCTGTCCTGATAGAGGTCGACGTGGAGCACCGAGAGGTCGGCCCCACGGTCGTCACTGATGCGGATGGCCTCCCTGAGGGTGGCCGTCGAGTGGGACGTAAGCGGGTACCGAACCGGAACCACGACGAGTGTCATCGCTCGCCGTTCGCCGCGGACGGACAAAGAGGGTATCGTTCCATCCGGCCGACCGACGGCCGGCGGGCGGTCCTATTCGAGTTCGAAGGCGACCTCGACTTCCGCCTGATACTCGCGGTCGTCGACGGTCGCCAACTCGACGCCCAACTCCTCGACTTCGACCCAGTGGACGTTCTCGAGGGTGTCCTGGGCGCGGTCGACCGCGTCGTCGACGGCCGCATCGAAGCTCTCCGAACTCGTGCCGATCAGTGTGACCTTTTTGTGTACCATCGCGGCTATTCCTTCGACGCACGCCCTCAAAAAATCACCCGCTGTTGACAGCTATGCCGGCGCGAGCGTCGTGTCGGGGTGGACGACCTCGAAGGTCTCGTCGTCGTCCTCCTCGATACCGATAATCGCCCAGTCGTACGGCGGTTTGGCCGACCGGAGATACTCGCGTAGTTCCCCTGTACATCCCATCCACGTGACGAAGCAGCGAAGCCGAAGCCCCTCGGCGTCCTCGTTGTCGAGTACTGACTCCGGCTGTTTGGCGTCCTCGGCACACAGCGGTGTCACTCGGACGCGCCGCCACTTTCGTTCCGCGACGAACTCGCTGCCCTCTTCGCTGATGGCGTAGCCGAGCCGTCGGAACACGGTCCTGGCCGCTTCGGTCGGTGGTATGGTAACAGGGGCCATCCAGTCGGAGCTACGTCACCATCCATGATAAAAGTTACCACAGTATTCCGCGGTGTCGGAGTCGACGGCTGTCGCCCTCGCGGCCGACCGTCTGGGCCACCGGAGAGGTTTATTGTCCGGGGGTGTCTACCGTGGCACATGTACGTCCGCGATGCCAAAAACCGGGACGAGGCGTGGCTGTTGGACCGGATCGACGCGCTGGGCGTCGACGCCGAGGCGTTTCGGTCGCGCGACTACGTGCTCGCGGTCGACGAGTCGTCCAACGAGCGGGTCGGGTTCGGCCGGCTCCGGATCCACACCGGCGACCCCGAGGTCTGTGAGCTCACCAGCATCGGCGTGGTCGAGCCGTGGCGCGGCCAGGGTGTCGGCGCACACGTCGTCGAGCGACTGCTCGCCGAGGCCGGCGACCAGGAATTCGAGACGGTCTACGTGCTGACCGACCAGCCCGACTACCTCGCCCAGTTCG
Organism: Halohasta sp.; assembly: GCA_046482755.1. Taxonomy (GTDB): domain Archaea; phylum Halobacteriota; class Halobacteria; order Halobacteriales; family Haloferacaceae; genus Halohasta. The sequence continues at coordinate 9,445 of JAWOEO010000260.1, forward strand.
GTTTCGAGCGGGTCGACGCCGCGAGGCTGCCCGAGCAGTTGGCCGCTCGACTGCAGCGTAAACGCGAGGAGGTCGGCGAGGATGTCGTCCCGCTGGCGGTCGACGTCGAGGCCTTCGAGATGCCCGGTCGACTCCGCGAGGCGTTCAAAACCGCCGCGCCCGCCGAAGAACCCGACGACAGCCCGGAGACGGCCGAGGATTTCGGTATCGATCCGGAGACGGCGACCTACAAGTACGACACCGGTCGGTGATCGGCGGCTACCGGCTCCTGCTACTCGACGCCCGCTCGCCCATCAAGGAAGTCCGTGCTGAAGACGATGTAGGTCAACACGGTACAGAACAGGATCGGTGGCAACAGCAGGAAGGCCCACAGCGGCTCCATTCCCCACCCGAGGATCAGCGCCACGTTGCCGAGGCCGAGCAGCAGGAACGGCAGCGAGTAGAGGGCCGCCCGTTTCCGTTTCCGCCCGGAGTCGAGGACATCGTCGTCGAGGAGGTCCTCACGGCTGGGTCCCTCGGTCGACTGTTTGTCCGGATCGGCTTCGCCGCTCGACGTTTCCATACCGGTCCTACGGGGCCGAGCCTCAAAAACCGTCCCACATCTCACCGCGCGTTGGTATCGAACCGCGAGGCCAGCGAGACTGCCCCGTAGAGCAGGCTGACGGCAACACCGACGACGATCATTCCGTAGAGGGTCATCGCCGCCGGCGAAACCGGGACGGTCAGGATCCCCAACAGCGTCACCTCGCTCAGTGCCTCGCCGCCGTTGGCACCGACAAACAGACCCAGCAGGCCGCCCAAGAGGACCCCACCCGCACCGAGTCCGAGCAGGATGCGCCGTCCCCGCCCGGAGACGCCGGGGGCCGATTCGTCTCCCATACCACATATAAACGGCCGGCGGTGTAGAAACCTGTCGTTCGCGCCGGTATTTATGTGGGCTTCGCGCCAGGCTTCCGGTATGACCGATCCACTGGTCGACCGGGCCCGCGAGGCGCTGGCGGCGGCCCACGTTCCCTACTCCGAGTATCGTGTTGGCGCGGCGCTACGAACCGCCGACGGCAGCGTCTTCGTCGGCTGCAACATCGAGAACGCCAACTACTCCAACAGCCTCCACGCCGAGGAGGTCGCGGTCGCCGAGGCCGTCAAAACCGGCCACACCGAGTTCGACCGCCTCGCGGTCACCTCTGGGGCGCGCGACGGCGTCACCCCCTGCGGGATGTGTCGACAAACCCTCGCGGAGTTCGCTTCCGACGGGCTGGAAATCGTCTGCGATCTCGGTGACGACACTGTGACCTACAGGCTGGGCGAACTCCTGCCGGAGGCGATCTCCGAGTCGACGCTCGACAGGGCCAGCCAGCAGGGAGGCGATCGATGACGACGCCATCCGACGTCGACGAGTCGGCCACGACCGAAGCCGATACTGACACAGAGGTTCCCGGTAATAGCGAGGACCCCAACGCCGACCGCCAGTACCACCTCGAAGTGGTGGGCGACGACATCGCCGACAGCGTACTGCTGCCGGGCAACCCCGAGCGCATCGGGACGATCACGGATCTCTGGGACGACGCCACGACGGTCGCCAGCCACCGGGAGTACCGCACGGCGACCGTCGTGGCGTCGTCCCAGAGATCCGTGATCGTCCCGATGCGCTCGGGGTTGCCCGGCAGCAGTACGCTGTCGGCGATGTCGTCGCC
>JAWOEO010000001.1:0-3576 GCA_046482755.1 Halohasta sp.
TGGCCGGCCGCTGGAGTCCCGCGCTGGCCTTTCTGCTGCTTGCGTGGGTCGTCGGGATCGCCCTCTGGATGGTGCTGCTGGGGGTGGGGTTCGTCGTCTCGATTCTCGGCCTGTTGGTCTTCGCCTTTCTCGCGGCGGCGCTGACCGCACTCCACGCGGCCTTCGAGCCCGTGGTGGTGGTCCTCCTCCTCGTCGGCTTCCTCATCTACCAGTATCTCGTCGCCCTCGTGAGCGCGCCCGTCCGGAGCTACGTGCGGTACTACGGGCTGTTGGTGCTCGGCGATGTCGACCCGGCGCTCGATCTCGTCCCCGACCGGCGGCCGCCGAGCGGGGACGACAGCGAGGGGTCCGACTCGACCGACGATCCAGCCGACGGTTCGGACCGCGGGACCTGATAGGACCTGTCGGTTTCGTGTCGGTGGTCGACCGCTCTTGCGGTCGCTACCTCCCGCTGGCCTGTCGTCGTTCGAGTGCAACGAGTTCCTCAAGCCGATTCTCGGTCGGCGGATGTGTGACGAACAGCCAGCGTTCGAGCCGGTAGAGCCGCGTTCTGAGCCACCAGTACGAGGGCTCGCTATCGCCTTCGGGACCCAACATCACCTTGTCGGGCTCGCGGGGCTCTAAGGGGAGGATCGACAGCGAGGAGATCCCCGAGACTTCGCGGAGATCGCGGGCAGGCGTCTCGTTGATCTCGGCGTCAAGCCTGCGAAGCGCCGCCGCGAGCGTCGACGGCGTGCCGGTGGCCTCGACGGTGACCATCCGCGAGCGCAAACCGATGGAAGCAGGCATACCTGATCCTGATAAAAAATACCAAAAGAATTGTCATAACTGAAACAGCGGGTTATAGTTCGTCAAGCAGCGAGCGGCCGCTGAGAACGACCATGAGTCCGCCGATGGCGGCGAACTTCAGCGGGCCCGTCGACTCCTCGGTTCTCAGGAAGGCATCGCCCGGCGAAGTGGGGTCGACGTAGCCAGTCACGGTATCGCCAGTCTCGTAGTCCTCGATTTCGTCTCTGGCCGCCGATTCGGTGTCGTAGTCGGGTTCGACCGAGGCCGGATACAGGCTCTCGCTGGTGTAATCGGTTCCCTCGAAGCGGTACTCGAAGGTCACGACGGGCTGGTAGTCGGGACTCGCCCGGCGTTTGGAGATGGTGTCGATGTCGGTGTCGGTGACCGTCGCCTCGACTTCGACCGCGTTCGAGACCGCCGTCGACTGCTGGGTGTAGTCATAGAGGCCGAAACCGGTCATGACGACGCCGCCGAGCAACAGCAGCACGCCGAGGTGAACGGGGCTGAGCCACGTGTTGTCGAGTGAAATGCGCATGTCGGCTATGCTGGTACTTCGACACGTCTGCCACATAAACGCGTCCGTCACTTAAAATCGACAAGACGTCGTGTCTCGTTCCGCCTGAGGCCGCTCGCAACGGTCGACCGCCGAGTCTCAACCGGATGGGTTCGACTGCCGACTGCCTGATTCCGACCGGTTGGCCGTGGCGGTTGGTTCCGCAACAGCTATTTGCGGCCGAAATAACAACGAGGTACGTTCATGAGTGAACCCGACTTTGATGCGGAGGCGACAGACGAGACAGTATCGTCACCGACACCCGGCTCGGACCTCGCCGCCAGCGAGTCGACGTCGGCGTCGGGGTCACTCATCGAGGAACCGATCATCGAATCGAAATCGGTCGACGTCTTCTACGGCGACGAGCAGGCCCTCCAGTCGGTGTCGATGCCGATCCCCGAAAAGCAGGTCACCGCGCTGATCGGCCCCTCTGGCTGTGGGAAATCTACCTTCTTGCGGTGTATCAACCGGATGAACGACCTGATCTCGGCGGCCCGCGTCGACGGCGAACTGCTGTTCGGCGGCAAAAACGTCTACGACGAGGACGTCGACCCGGTCGCCCTCCGGCGGAAGATCGGGATGGTCTTCCAGCAACCCAATCCGTTCCCGAAGTCGATCTACGACAACGTCGCCTACGGCCTCCGCGTCCAGGACAAAGCGGTCACCGACGAGATCGTCGAGGAGGCCCTCCGTGGGGCGGCGCTGTGGGACGAGGTCAAAGACCAACTCGACGAATCCGGCCTCGAACTCTCCGGCGGCCAACAACAGCGGCTCTGTATCGCCCGCGCGATCGCCCCTGACCCCGAAGTCGTGCTGATGGACGAGCCCGCCTCGGCGCTCGATCCCGTCGCCACCTCTAAGATCGAGGACCTCATCAGCGACCTCGCCGAGGAGTACACCGTCGTCATCGTCACCCACAACATGCAGCAGGCCGCCCGCATCTCCGACAAGACGGGCGTCTTCCTCACCGGCGGGGAACTCGTCGAGTTCGACGACACCCAAAAGATCTTCGAGAACCCCGACCACCAGCGCGTCGAGGACTACATCACCGGCAAGTTCGGCTGATCGACCGGCAGGTTCGGTCGACCGACTGCTCGGCCGCTGGGATGGGTCGACGCCCCGCGTGGACAATTCTTTTTAATTGGCTCGCCCGATAGCCGGTATGCCACGCAACGAGTATCAATCACAGCTCGCTGAACTCCGGGCCGATGTCGTCGACATGAGCGAGACGGTCGCCGAGCGGCTGGAGATGGCCCTCGAAGCCCTCGAAACCAACAACCACGACCTCGCCAGTCGGGTGATCGAGGGCGACGACGAGATCAACCAACAGTATCTGGATCTGGAAAAACAGTGTACGGATCTGATCGCCCTCCAGCAACCCGTCGCGGGCGATCTCCGGTTCATCGCCGCCTCGTTCAAGATCATCACCGACCTCGAACGCATCGCCGACCTCGCCACCAACCTCGGCGAGTACGCCAAAGCCGGCGAGACGTCGCTGTTCCCCGAAATCGACATTCAGGAACTCGGCGACCTGACCCTCGAAATGCTCGAGGATGCGATGGCGGCCTACACCGACGAGGACAGCCAGCAGTGTTACGCCATCGACGAGCGGGACGACGATCTGGACTACCTCTGTGAGGTCGCCAGCGACACGGTCGTCCGCGAGTTGATCGAACACGACCAACTGGACGGCGACGAGGAGATCGAGGCCTACATGGAGGACGTCTCGCGGTTCCTGCTGACGATCCGCGACATCGAACGCATCGGCGACCACTCGGTCAACATCGCCGCGCGGGCGCTGTACATGATCGACAACAACGACGAGCTGATCTACTAAAAAGGGTCGACCGGCCTTACTGGAAGCCGATCCGGCCGTCGCGGCGTTCGCCGAGCTGGTCGCCGCGGCCGCCGCGGAACTGGTCTTCGATCTCCTCGTAGTAGGTCATGATGTCGTCGGTCACCGTCGGCCGGACCGACTCCATGGCCTTCCGGAAGTGCTGCATCTCGACCTCGGTGGCGTCGTCGTCGTCTCGGAGGGCCTCGATGGCCGACTCCCGAGCAATCGATTCGAGATCCGAGCCCACGTAGCCGTCGGTTATTTCGGCGATCTCCCGGAGGCTCACGTCCGGGGCGAGCGGCGTCTCGCTGGTGTGGATCTTGAGGATCTGCTCTCTGCCTTCCTCGTCGGGCTGACCGATCATCACCAGACGGTCGAACCGCCCCGATATGATCGA
>JAWOEO010000007.1:0-6754 GCA_046482755.1 Halohasta sp.
GTTACGCTCGGAAACACTCTCGGCTGTCGATACCGCTGCTTTTCAGGCTTCGGCCCGTAGCGTCGCTGCATGACGAACGCACTATTCGTGGTCAGCGAGCGGGGCTACTGGGGCGAAGAATGTATCGAGCCGCTGTTGGCCCTCGACGAGGCCGGCGTCGACGCAACAGTCGTTACGCCGACCGGCGAGCCGCCGGTGGTCGACGAGCGATCGATCGACCCCGAGGCGGTGGGTAAAGAGGTCGCCAGCCGGGTCACCGAGTGCGATGCCAACGACGAACGACTCGCCGACCCCGAGCCGATCGCCACGGTCGACGCAGCGGACTACGACGCCGTCGTCTTCCCCGGCGGCCACGGCACCGCCTGGGACGTCAACACCGACCGCCACGCCCGCCAACTGCTGGCCGAGACGGTCGACGGCGAGGCGGGCATCGCGCTGGTCGTCTGTCACGCCGTGGGGCTGCTGGGCTTTACCCACGACGACTCGGGGGAGTATCTGGTTGCGGGCCGCGACGTGACGGGGTTCCCCAACGCGTGGGAGGCCGACATCGTCGACGAACACGACCGGATGCCCGACGGCCGCAAACTCCCGTATCTGGTCGAAGACGAAGTCATCAACGCCGGCGGCAACTGGGATGCCGAACTCGATTCGGAGACGAGCGTGAACGTCGACGGCGACCTGATCACCGCCCGCGGGCCGGAATCCTCGGCGGCCGCAGCCGAGACGCTGCTGGAGGAACTCGGCGTCGAGACCTCGGCGTAGCTACTCGATTTTGAAGACGGCTTCCTCGATCGACTCGCTGCGGCACTCCGGACACCGCGAGGGGTAGTTGACCGGGTCGTCGAAGGCGCTGAACCCGCAGTTGGTGCATTCGGGCGGCGCAACGAGGAACTCCGCATCGTCTTTGTAGCGGTGCGAGCGGGCGACGTGTTTGAGGTCCTGATAGACGGTCGAGGCCGGGGCGTCGAGTTCGGTAGCGAGCTCGCTGGCGGTCGCCGGCCGGTCGACGAGCGTCTCGGCGAGCCGCTCGCGGCGCGTCGAATCGGTCATACCACTCCTCGGGGCTCGGCGAAGAAAAGCCCGTCTCAACGGGGTGGCGTCGGCCGGTCAGCGTCGACCGTCGCTCACTCACTGAGCAGCAATCGAACCGAATCGGAGAGCCCGGCCACGCGGGCGGCGTGTTCGTAGGACTCCTCGCGGATGCCGTTAGTAACGTAGGCGAAGCCGACGTTCAACTCGGGGTCGCCCCACGCGAAGACGCTGCCGAGGCCGGCGTGGCCGAACATCCGCTCGCGGCTGACCGAGCCGAACATGTCGTTGGCCAGCCCGCCGGTCCAAAATCCCAGCCCGTAGCGGGCCGGCCGCGAGAGGGTGCCGTCCGAGTCGGTTTCGGCGTGGGTCGTGGTGGCTTGCTGGACGGTCGACGCCTCAATGAGCCGGGTGCCGTCGAGTGCGCCGCCGTTGGCGAGACAGGCGTAGAACCGGGCCATCTCGCGGGCAGTCCCGACGCCGTTGGCCGCGGGGATCACCGCCCGCCTGACCCCCGGCTGATTGAACAGCGCGGCTGCGTCGGAAGCCGGGGTGCCGAGGCCCTCGCCGGGATCGCGGCACCGATCGAAGGCCTCGAAGCCCGACAGGGTCGCCACCGCGTCGGGATCGCCCTCGCGGACCCCGATCGACGTCTGATCGAGGCCGAGCGGCTCGAAGACGTGTTCGTCGACGTACGCCTCGACTGGCTGGCCGCTGATGCGGGCGATTAGCTCGCCGACGAGCCAGCCGTAGTTGAACGTGTGGTAGGCCGGCTGTGCGCCCGGCTCGAAGACCGGCTCGATGGCTTCCATCGCTTCGACGACGGCGTCCCAGTTGCCCCACTGGTCGACCGCTTGGTCGAACTCGCCGTAGGGGATCCCGGCGGTGTGGCTCAGTACGTGGCGGATCGTGATCTCGGCCTTCCGGCTCCCCTCGTCGGCGAACTCGGGCCAGTGGTCGACCACCGGATCGTCGTAGTCGGCCTCGCCGGCCTCGATGAGTTGGTGGAGCCCGACGCCGGCGTACGGTTTGGTACAGGAAAACAGCAGGTGTCGCGTCTCGGGCGTCGTCGGGTCGCCGTCGGGCCCATCGACCCCGCCGGCGAAGTCGACTGCGAGTTCGCCGTCGACGTACACCGCCAGTTGGGCCCCGTGGTGCAACCCGACGTCGAGTTGGCGGTCGAATGCGGCTCTGAGACGGTCCCGGTCGGCCGCGGAGAGAGTGGCCATAACAAACTATTCAATGGTGGATAGTTTGAAAACTCTATTGATAGATTATGATAAACTATAGGCCAGGAGAATTTCGTGCGAGAATTATTGGAGACCGTTTTGTTGGTTCTCGTGGAATAACATACATGAAATTGACATTATTACCGATTGCCGTGCAAGATATAGATTTTGAATACGATAGACGCAGTTAGAGAAGTCATGTTTGGAAAAGGGTGAGGGGGGCAAATCAATTCAAGACAGTGGGGGAACTGTCGAATCAAACTCACCCGCTACCACTAATGATTATGCAATCATAATATCTAATATTTTCACTATATAGGAAACTATAGGACCAAGTATCGTAATTAATAACATGATGCTGGGGCAGTGCTAGATTCGCGCAGTACATCTTGCACGCCATATTCTGACAGGATCCAGGGAGGAACGTTTGGTTATCTTCGGGCGAATCCACTGGAAAGATCCAGACAGTGTCGACGGAAACGGCGAAAAGACCGCCGAAAATCAGTCGACCCGCTTCCGCTCTTGCTCGGGATGCTTAATAAAGACGCTCGTGCGGTCAGGGACGTCGTCAGTAACCCACGCGTTGGCTTCGATGCTGACGTGGTCGCCGACGGTGATCGGCCCGAGGATCTTCGCCCCGGCCCCGATGACGACGTTGTCGCCGATGTCGGGGTGGCGTTTGTACCCCTTTTTGAGCGCGTGTTCCTCGTCTTCCTCCTCCTCGAAGTGGAGCGCCCCGAGGGTGACCTCCTGATACATGCGGACCCAGTCGCCGATCGTCGCGGTTTCGCCGATGACGACGCCGCTGCCGTGGTCGATGAAAAAGTACTCGCCCATCTCCGCGCCGGGGTGGATGTCGATCCCGGTCGACCGATGGGCGGCCTCGGCGAGTTCGCGGGCGTAGGCTCCCTCGCCCTGCCGGTAGATGGCGTGGGCCACCCGGTGGACCATCACGGCTTCGAGGCCGGGGTACGACCGGACGATCTCGACGTAGCTCGTGGCGGCCGGATCGCCCTTGTAGGCGGCCTCGACGTCGCGTTTCAGCAGCCGGCGGATCTCGGGGAGTCGGTCGAGGACCGCGGTGACTGTCTCCGAGAGGCAGGCCGACGCGTAGGGCTGGATCCCCTTGCAGAACAGTTCACCGAGGGCGTCGAACGCCTCGCGGACGGCCGTCTCGTCGTCGACCAACGCGGCGGCGTTCCAACAGCCCGGAAACAGCAATCGCCGGAGCATGCCGACCTCCTCGATGGGCGGCTCACGCGTGGGGAAATCCGAGCGGCGATGCGTGCGGAATCGGTCGTCGTCCTCGCGGTAGGAGGCGACCAGCGCCTCGTGTGCGGACCCGGAGTAGGTGTAGTCCATCCGTCGTATCCCTCCCTCGGGCCCCGGCGTTCATCACCGTTGTGATCGCCTAAAACGAGTCGGCGAACTTGTCCCGGCGGGTGATGTCGATCTCGCTAATGGCCGACCCCTCGCGGGTCGCCGCGAAGACGATCGCCTCGGCGACCTCGCTCGGCTCGCTGGCCTCGCCCGCCTCGAATACCTCCGCGAAGGGCCGGCCGTCGGTCGACTCGAACTCCGAGCGGACTTCGGCGGGGTTGACGACGGTGACGCCGACGCCGTCGTCGCCGACCTGCGCGGCGACGCTCTTCGCAAAGCCGCGAACCCACCACTTCGAGGCCGCGTAGACGGGATTAAATGATCGAGGGTACTGACCCGCGAAACTCCCGACGAAGATCAGGTGACCCTCCCGCTCGCGGACGTGGGGGATCGCCGCCCGCGTGGTGTAGAAGACGCCGTCGACGTTGGTCTCCTGGATCGCCTCGTATTCCTCGGTACTCATCTCGTCGACTGCGCTGCCGCGGGAGAGCCCGGCGTTGTTGACGAGCACGTCGATCCCGCCGAAGGCGTCGACGGTCTCGGTCAACAGGCTGTCGACGGCCCACTCCTTGCGGACGTCGGTGGGGACCGCCAGCGTCTCGGCATCGTGGTCGGCTGCCAGTTCGGCGGCCAGCTCGTCGAGGGGGTCCTCGCTGCGGGCCGCCAGCACGACGTTCGCGCCCGCGGCGGCGAGTTGGCGGGCGGTCGCCGCCCCGATGCCGGCGCTCGCTCCGGTGACGATCGCGGTTCGTCCGTCGAGTGTGTCGCTCATGTCAGTGTGAACGGACGCCACGGGCTAAGGGTTTCGGGCGTCGACGGCGGCGTCGACGACATGGTGGGGGCCGAGCGGGCCATGGGTTGGACAGATGCCGGCGATCGGGGTGGCGTTGAGACAACAGGCCCGCTGCTCGGTGGCGACAACGCTCGGCAGGAGGGCCTCGCCGCAGCGCCGGCAGTAGGCGTCGGCCATACCGACCCGAGGGCCGCCAGCATCGTGAGCCTGCCGGTCGACTACTCGACCAGCCGCGCGTCGGTGATCCGAACCCGGCCGCTGTCGCCGTGCCACTCGGTGTCGTAGTCGAGGTCGATCCGCTGGTCCATGTGCGGTCCGTTCGTCACAACGGTCTCGAATTCGCCGCCCTCGCCCAGCAGGTGGACGCCGTACTCGGCGTTGAGTTCCCGTAGCTCGTCGATCGCATCGGCATCGAGCGTGCGACCGAGCCACGACTCGTCGAGGCCGTAGGCAGCGACCTGCAGGATCGTGATCTCGAAGCCCGCTTCCAGCATTTCGGCGGCCAACTGTTCGGGATCACGCTGCCACAGCGGCGCAAACAGCTCGATCCCGAGTCGGTCGCACATCCCCTGAATCCGACTGGTCTGGAACTCGCTTTCGATGGCTCCCGCGGTCACCCCCGCGAGGTCGACCTCGTCGGCGAGGTCGGTGAGTGCCGCTTCGAGCGGTTCGAGTTCGGCGTCGCCCTGTGCGGCGGCGTCGACCGCCTCGGTCGCTTCGAGATCGCCCGGCTCTACGTCGACGAGGTCGATTCCGATAGATTCGGCGGCTAACTCGGCCAGTCGGGTCTCGGGAACGTGGTACATATACGACTCTTCGGAGGGGTGGACCGTCAGGAGCCGCGAGACGTTCAGTCCGTCCTCGAGGGCCCGATAGAGCGCCCACGAGGAGTCCTTGCCGCCCGAAAAGAGGCTGATCCAGTCGTCGGTCATACCCTCCCCACGGGCCCGTGGCTAATACCGGCGTTGATCAGAGAACGATCGATTTCGTCCGCAGCATCTGCTCGATGGTCGAGTGGATCCCCTCGCGGTTGATTCCCGAAGCCCCGTTGCCGCCGAAGGGGATATCACCCAGCCCGTGGGAGGGTGGGCCGTTGATCCGGACGCCGCCGGCGTCGACGGCCTCGGCGACCCGCATGGCGCGGTCGTGGTCGGTGGTGAACACCGAGGCATCCAGCGCGAGGTCGCCGGCGTTGGCGAGCTCGATGGCCTCTGCCTCTTCTTCGAAACTCGTCACGGCGGCGACCGGCCCGAACTGCTCTTCGTGGATGATCCGGGCGTCGTGGGGGACGTTCGCCAGCAGCGTCGGCTCGAAAAACGCGCCGTCGCGCTCACCGCCGGCGACGAGTTCGGCACCGGCCTCAATGGCGTCGTCGACCAGTTCGTCGACGTACTCCGCGTGGGCCTCGTCGATGAGCGGGCCGAGGTCGGTCTCCTCGTCGAAGGGATCGCCGACGACCCACGAATCGAGGTGGCCGTCGATCCGGTCGACCAGCTCGTCGTGGACCGACTCGTGGGCCAGGATGCGGGAGACCGCCGAGCAGCGCTGGCCGGCGAACTTGATCGAGCCCGCCGCACAGGCTTCAGCGACATCCGACAGCTCGGCGTCGGGGAAGACGATCGCGGGGGCGTTGCCGCCGAGTTCCATCACGAGTTTGACCATGCCGGACTCCCGGGCGATATGCTCGCCGGCCCCCGAGGAGCCGGTCATGGCGATGGTGTCGACCCGGTCGTCGCCGGCCAGCGTGTCGCCGATCTCGCTGCCGCGGCCGGGAACGAAGTTGAACGCGCCGTCGGGGAGGTCGACGGCGGTTGTGATCGCGTCGGTGAGGATCGCCGCGGTCAGCGGCGTCTTCGAGGAGGGTTTGAGCACGACGCTGTTGCCTGCCGCCAACGCGGGGGCGACCTGCAGCACGGTCGTCTGGAGGGGATAGTTGTACGGCGAAATACAGAGCACCGTTCCCATCGGCTCGGGTGTGACGATCGCCCGCCACCCCTCGTGGCCAGCGGTCGACCCCTCGCGGTACTCGCCGTGGGTAACCGCGAGCTCCCGTGCCTCGGCGGCCGCCCGGCGGAACCGCTCGGCGGCGGCCGCCGGCGCGCCACGAGCCGACGAGATCGGCTTGCCGGCCTCCCGGACGATGGTGTCGACGAGCGTCTCGGCGCGGGCCTCGATTTCGTCGGCGATCGCCTAAGCCATTCGGCGCGTTCGACCGGCGTGGTCTCCCGCATGGCCGGCTGGGCCGCCTCGGCGGCCGCCAGTGCCGTCTCGGCCTGCTCTGGAGTCGCCGCCGCGATCTCGCCGACCGTCCCGTCTGTGGCGA
>JAWOEO010000082.1:0-7467 GCA_046482755.1 Halohasta sp.
GGAGAATCTGACCGCACCGGGCGGCAACTGGTACGAGAAACGCGTCGACGGCGAGCCCACCGAGACGGACTCGGGCCCCGAGGTCGAACCGGGCTACCACCCGATCGGGGCCTGTTTCGAGGGGCTTCGGTCGTTCGATGACTGACCGTCAGGCTCTCCCCAGCGATACCTGACGATCAGTCATCGAACGACCGAAGCCCCTCGAAACAGGCCCCGATCGGGTGGTAGCCCGGTTCGACCTCGGGGCCCGAGTCCGTCTCGGCGGGCTCGCCGTCGACGCGTTTCTCGTACCAGTTGCCGCCCGGTGCGGTCAGATTCTCCTCTGCGTACGCCCAGAGCCGGTCGTACCACTCGCGGTAGCGGTCGTCGTCAGTTCGTTCGGCCAGCACGGCGGCCGCACCGATCCCCTCGGCGACCGGCCAGCCGTATCTGTCCTCGACGAGCGGTGCGCCGTCGCGGTCGAAGCTGTAATAAAAGCCGCCGTCGACGTCGTCCCAGCCGTGCTCGATGGCGGCCGCGAACAGTTCCTCGGCGCGGTCGAGTGCCCAGTCGGTGTCGGCGTAGCGGTCGAGGACTGCCAGCAGTTTGGCCCACTCGATGTGGTGGCCCGGCTGGTAGCCCCACGGCCGGAACTGGTGGCGCGGGTCGTCGCGATTGTAGGCGAAATCGTGGTCCCACTCGGTAGTGTAATGCTCCCAGAGCAAGCCGTCGGTCTCGGCCGCAAGCCGGACGGTCAGCGCGTGGGCAACCTCGCGGGCCCGATCGAGATACCGTCGGTCGCCGGTGGCCTCGTAGGCCGCCAGCATTGCCTCGCAGGTGTGCATGTTGGCGTTTTGGCCCCGATAGGCCTCACTCTCCGAGAAATCCGCGGTGAACTCGCTCTTACAGAGGTCGTATTCGGGTTCCCAGAAGTGGTCGACCAGCAGGTCGTAGGTGTCTTTGAGCGCCGCCTTCGCGCCGTCGACGCCAGCTTCGTGGGCGCGGGCGTACGCAAGCAGGACGAACGCGTGGCCGTAACAGACGCGTCGGTCGTCGACGGTCTTGGTTCCGTCGAGGAGCCAGTCGTAGCCGCCGGTCTCGGGATCGCGGTGGTGCTCCCGGAGGAACCTGACGCCGCGCTCGGCCGCCGGGAGCGCCCATTCGGGGCCGACGTGACGGGCGGCCAGCGAGAAGTTGACGACAAAGCGGCTCGTCGCCACAAGGTGTTTCGAGTCGGCGTCGTAGATCTCGCCCGTCTCATAGTCGAGTTGGGCGATGTAGCCACCGTGGTCGTCGTCCAGACAGTCGGGATAGTAGAACGTGAGGATCTCGTGGATGCGCTCGGTGAGCCACTCGTCGTCGACGTACGGGGTGTCCATACCCTCACGGTTTTGCATACAACATCCTGTAGATTTCCCCCGCCGTGGTCGACTCGGGGTCGGATATGATCGTCGTGGGTGGTCGACATCGAAGAATCGTCCGGAGCGGGATTTGAACACCGTGGAACGGAGTTCCACGAGCTCACGCTCGCTTCGTCGCCGGCCTATGGCCGGCTTCCAGCGGGATCTACGATCCCGCCCGGCTCGCGTGAACTTCAGTCGCTCACTGCGTTCGCTCCCTAGTTCAAACCCCTTTGAGCGTTTCCCGACTCACGATGTTGCTGAGCACATGCTACGCAGTGCTCAGCGTGTTGTTCGTCGGAAAAACGCCCGGAGCGGGATTTGAACCCGCGTCACGACCGTGACAGGGTCGTATGATGGGCCACTACACCATCCGGGCTTCCTGTACCATCACTCACCGTGTGACCCAAATAAGCCTTCCTTTTCACCGGCCGTGTGGGTTGGGATAGCGAACCGTCGACCATCCCGCCCGCCGACGGGTCGAACGACAACGACAACTGGTATATCCGTTGCTGCCCTACCGCCGGCCATCCGCTTCCACGCCGCTGCCGAGCAGTCAACGCCCGCGCGTGGGGGTTCGCTCCATCATGTCCCGATCCGTCGTCATCGTTGTCGCCCTGTTGCTTGTCACCGCGGGCCTCGGCCCGGTGGCCGCGAGCGGGGCGGCCGCCGCGTCGACCGCCGCTGCGGCCGACCACACCCCGACCGCCGGCCACGCCGCTACCGCCGTCGACGTCCCGGCCGCACCACAGCTTTCGGAGACTGCCGACGACCGGATCGGCTGTGTCGACGGAGTCTGTCACGACGACGACCTCGGCTTCGAGGCGACGACGAACCTCTCGGAGTCCGAACTCGACGCGCTGGTCGACCGGACGATGGCCCGCGTCGAGGAACTCCGCGGCGAGGAGTTTACCGAGGACGTGACCGTCGAGGTCCAGAGCCGCGAGTCGTTCCGCGAGGAGGGGATGGTGCGGACCGAACCGGCCAACGGGACGTACGACCGCTGGAACGACGTGGTCTGGAAGGCGCTGTTCGTGGTCGGCGACGACCGCGAGGCCGCCGACGCGATCGATTCGACCGTCGGCGGTGCGGTCAACGGCTTTTACGATCCCAACGAGGACCGGATCGTGATTATCACGCCGGATGCCAACGCCCCGAGCGTCTCCGAACTCACGCTCCTCCACGAACTCGCCCACGCCATGCAGGACCAGCGCCACGACCTCGGAGCCGGAACGTTCGGCCGCGAAACACAGGACGCCGACCTCGCGGCCAATGGCGTCGTCGAGGGCGAGGCGGTCTACCTCGAAACCCGCTACGAACAGCGGTGTGCGGCCGACGAGTGGGCGTGTTTCGACGATCCACGAACCGGCGGGGGCGACGGCGAGGCCGACAGCAATTCCGGCCTGCTGTTCGTGTTGCTCCAGCCGTACGCCGACGGCCCCGGCTACATCGACGAGACAGTCGACGACGAGGGCTGGGACGGCGTCGACGACCTGCTCGAAGACCCACCACGAACTACCAGCGAGATCATTCATCGCGAGCCGACCGAGTCGACCCGGCTCGATGTCCCCGACGAGTCGACCGCCGAGTGGGAGCGGTACCCACAGCAGGGTGTCGGCGGCGCGGAGGTCGCCGGCGAGGCCTCGATCTACGTGATGTTCTGGTATCAGGCCAGCGTCTACGGAGCCGAGACGATCGATCCGGAATCGATCCGCGACACCAGCGGCGAGTTCGACCGCTACAACTACGCCTCCGAGCCGAGCGAGGGCTGGGTCGGCGACGAACTCGTCCCCTACCGCCGGGGCGATGACGACGGCTACGTCTGGACGACCGAGTGGGAGACCCCTGCCGACGCCGCCGAGTTCCAGCGCGCATACGGCGCGATCCTCGAGGCCCACGACGCGACCGAAACCGAGTCGGGCGCATACGAGGTCTCGAACGGCTCGTTCAGCGGGGCCTACGCCGTCGAGACCGACCGCACGCGGGTGCGGATCGTCCACGCACCAACCGAGGCGGGGCTGTTCGAACTCGATCCGACCATCGAACCCACGGCCGTCGACGGTCGACCGGGGGCGGCCGGCGATGTGATCGACGACATCGTTCCGGGCTTCGGCGTGGCGGCCGCAGTGATCGCGCTGCTGGGGCTCGCGGCGATGGGCCGACGGCTGTCATAATTGTCGGGACGGACAACGCCCCTTTTTGAGACGCCCGGCCCAATCGGCGCGTATGACCGACCTCGAGTTTGATATCGTCCCGCCGTCGGCCATCCGGTCGGGCGAGGCGACCGACGCCTACTTCGACCGCACAGAGTCGACGCTCCGGGCGGCCGACCGGAACCCACGGGTCACCGCCGAAGTGACCGCCGACCAGTTCCCCGACGGCGAGTTCGAACTGCTCGCCGGCATCAAGGACGCCGCCGCACTGTTGGCCGACCGCGCGGTCGACGTCGATGCCATCCCACCGGGTCGGCTGTTCGACGGCGGTCCCGTGCTCCGGATCGAGGGCCCCTATCTGGCGTTTGCCCGGCTCGAAACCTCGCTACTGGGGCTGCTTTCGCACGCCTCGGGGATCGCGACCGCCGCCCTCGAAGCCCGACGGGCTGCGCCCGACTCGTCGGTGCTCTCGTTCGGAGCCCGGCACGTCCACCCCTCGATCGCGGCGGTCGTCGAGCGAAGCGCGCTGCTCGGCGGCCTCGATGGCTTCTCGCACGTCGCCGCCGGCGAGGTGATCGGGCGGGAGGCCGGTGGCACGATGCCGCATGCGCTCATGCTATGTTTCGGGCGTGGACGGCAAGAGGACGCGTGGCGGGCCTTCGACGAGACGGTCGACGAATCGGTCCCACGGATCGCGCTCTGTGACACCTTCAGCGACGAGAAGGACGAGGCGATCCGCGCGGCCGAAACCCTCGGCGATCGCCTCGACGGTATCCGGATCGACACCACCGGTTCCCGGCGCGGTGATTTCCGCCACATCATCCGCGAGGTCCGGTGGGAACTCGACGCCCGCGGCTTCGAGGACGTCGACGTCTTCGTTAGCGGCGGACTCGGGCCGGCCGACCTCCGCGAGCTTCGGGATATCGCCGATGGCTTCGGCGTCGGCAGCTACATTTCGAACGCCGACCCGGTCGACTTCGCGCTGGATATCGTCGCCGTCGACGGCGAGCCGATCGCCAAACGCGGCAAGCTCTCGGGGATCAAATCGGTGTACAGAACGGCTGACGGCGGCCATCACGTCGGCTTGCAGGAAACCGACGCGCCCGCCGATGCGGTGGCCCTCCTCGAACCGCTCATCCGGGACGGAACCGTCGTCGACAGCTTCGACTACTCGCTGGATGCGGCGATCGAACGCGCAGAACGGGACGCCTCGCTCGTCGACTTCTAGAGTTCTTCGACGCTGCCGCCGTCGGGCCGCTCGCGGTAGACTTGGCCTTCAAAGAGCGTAATCATGGTGTCGTCGTCCTGCCACGCCACCGGCGAGACATTGGCCTTCCGACAGACGAGGGAGAGATACTTTTCCTTGCTCCAGTTCTGCTCGACCGGCAGCGTCGGATACAGCCACGCGTGTTTGTTGCCGGTGTCGATGGCGACGCCATGGGTGCCGAGTTCGAGGTCTTCGAGGGGATCGTTCGTCAGGAGGGTGTTGCTAACGACACAGACCGAAATCGAGAGGTCATCGAGTTCCTTCGAGCCGATCTCAGAGCCCGCCGAGTCCGCCGAGGCCGCCTGAATCGCGGCGTCGACGATGGCGTGGCCGAGTTGGTCGGAGCCCTGATACGCGCCGGCACAGCCGCGGAGCCGTCCCCGCCCGCGTGTCGACTGGATCCGGACGAACGCGCCGGTTCTCGCATAGAAGGCGTCCCGCATACTGCCGGGCTGTTCGCGCTGGCCGTGGAGAACGTACGATTCTACCGCTTCCCGTGCAAGCTCGACTGCTCGTGCACCGTCATCATAGCTCAGCTGAACGGTCTGTGCCTCGGACATAACAGTACTCATGAAGGGGACCGACTTCAATTCTTCCCATTTGTTTAGAACAGAGTTAGCCAGTGCCTTCGGGGTGACCGAACGTCTTATTTGAGCCGTAGCCGTAGACTAACAGGGTAGAGAGAGCCCGATTCCCGTGGGGGTTCGACCCCTATGAGGAAAGTCCCCCCACCGTTCGGACAGGTGACCGGGCACACGCCCGGAGTCGGAGACGACTGGCGCTGAAACAGAAACGAGACCACCCGTGTCGACCGATGATGTGCGTCCGGCCGCCGACGGCGGTCGACGGCGTTTGTGGCCCTGCCGCGAGCGCGCGAACCGACCTGCAAGGGAAGGGAGTTAACCCACAGAGGACGGACATGCGGGAACGGATGGAACGGTGAATCCTCACCGGTGCAAGTCCGCGTCAGACGGCCGGTCGTCGACGGGACGGCCTGCCGTCGAGGTAGTCCGAACACGACGACGGACGCTCAGCCGAATGTCGGGTCGAAACAGAAGGGGGCTTACTCCTCTCAGCCCGTTTCCAGCGCCGAGCGGCTGCACCATCAAACGGACGTGCTTTTAGGTATGCGGCAGCTAACAACGGAATATGATTTTCGAGAGCCTTCCGACGACACCCCGGTCGGAGGAACTCATCGACAAGGCCTTCTCACGGGCCGCCCGCTCGGGCAAGGCCAAAGGCGGCCTCGAAGCCCAGCAGTCGATGCTGACGATCGCGGTCAACATCACCTCCGACAACCTCGAGAACGTCGTCACCGCGTGGCCGGATTTCGACTACGTCGACCCCTTCTACTACGAACTCGCCGACGCCATCGTCGACGTCGACGAACTCCGCCAATCCCTCTCTGAGGTCACGTGGGCGAGTCGACAGATCGAGGAAATCGGCCGCGAGTACCAACCCAAACTCCGCAAGACAGATCCGGAGGTCGCCCGCAAACACCGCAAGCAGGCCTTCGCTAGGATCGCAGACATTATGGACGAAATCAAGGGCGACCTCCGGGCGATCGGCGACGCCCGCGACGCGCTCAAGGACCTCCCCGACATCCGGCCCGACGAGCCCGCGGTCGTCATCGCGGGCTATCCCAACGTCGGCAAATCCTCCTTCGTCAACCACGTCACGCGGGCGTCCAACGAGATCGCCGAATACCCCTTCACCACGAGGGGGGTCCAGATCGGTCACGTCGAGCGCGACCACATCCGGTACCAGCTGATCGATACGCCGGGATTGCTCGACCGGCCCGAAGACGAGCGGAACGACATCGAGCGGCAGGCCGTCGGTGCGATCGAGCATCTGGCCGATACGATCCTGTTTTTCCTCGACGCCTCCGGCGACTGTGGCTACCCGCTCGACGTCCAACTGGAACTTCGGGATTCGGTCGAAGCCCGATTCGCCGAGCGCGACATTCCCGTCCTGACGGTCTGTAACAAGAGCGACCGGTCGACCGATGTCGAGGCCGACGCCTACATGAGCGTTACCGAGGACGAGGGCGTCGAGGACGTCTTGGAGCTCGCAGTCGAGGCGGTCGGCTTCGAACCGGGACTTCCCTCTCGCGGCGAGTAATCTTCCGGTCGTCCTCATCCGGCAACAAAGCTCTGCTTACTCCGGCCATTGGGTGTCGGTGAGCACGCGCTACCGTGGGATCGCTGGTCGTCCGGACATCCGGTGTCGCATGGGTATGCAGGTTATCACTTACTCGACTGTCGCTGCCACCACGATATACAGTTGGGTGCTAACAAAGCCCATGGGCCGACATAGCTATCTGGCATGCACAACATCCCTCCCTTCGGTCGACGAACGACACGAACCGCCACCGCTGGAGCTTCGACCGCTGTGCCCATTGTGACGGAAGGTGAGCGCCGATGACTCCCGGTGTGGCGGTCGCCCAAGCGACGGTTCCGTCGTGGCTGCAGGAGACCGTCGGGTCGACGCTCGCGTTCATCCCCCGACTGATCGGCGCGGTCGTCATTCTGCTGGTCGGCTGGGTCGTTGGCCGGGCGGTCGCCACGGTCGTCGGTCGACTCGCCGATGCGGTCGAACTCGATCGGGCGGTCCTCAGCACCCCGATCGGCGATATGTTGGGTGGGACCGAACAGTCCGTCTCGAAGGC
>JAWOEO010000120.1:0-2760 GCA_046482755.1 Halohasta sp.
ACACGAAAAACGGCGTCCTCGACACTATCGATGTCGAGGGCGAGGGCTCCGATCGGCAGTTCCGCATTACGCTCTCCAATGGGGACGTCTACACTGCCGACGCGGTGATCGCTGCCTCCGGGGCCAGCGCCCGGACCCTCGGCGTGCCGGGTGAGGACGACCTGATGGGGTATGGCCTCTCGACGTGTGCGACCTGTGATGGAGCCTTTTTCCGCGACGAGGAGATCGTGGTCGTCGGCGGCGGCGACGCCGCCATGGAGGAGGCCCACTTCCTCACGAAGTTCGCCTCGAACGTCTACATCGTCCACCGACGCGAGGCGTTCCGCGCCGAGGACGTCTGGATCGACCGCGTGATGGACAAAGTCGACGAGGGTGAAATCGAGATCATGCGCAACACCGAGGTAACCGAACTCCACGGCAGCCGGGAGGCGGGCCTCGACTCGATCACGATGGTCCGCCATCCCGAGGGGCATCCGACCGACAAACTCGACGATCCCGACACCGAGGAGTTCGAGTTCGACGCCGGGGCGGTCTTCTATGCTATCGGCCACACGCCGAACACCGACTACCTCGAAGGAACGGGTGTCGAGACCGACGACGAGGGCTATCTGAAGACGCAGGGCGGCCGCGGCGGCAACCAGACCGCAACTGGCGTCGACGGCCTCTTTGGTGCCGGTGACGTGGTCGACTTCCACTACCAGCAGGCCGTCACTGCCGCAGGGATGGGATCGCAGGCCGCGATGGACGCCGACGCTTACCTCGAAGACCTCGAACGCGCCCGTGGGGGGACCGCCGCGGCCGACACCGAAACCGTGGCGGCCGAATCCGACGACTGAGACAGCAGACTACGTTTCCGTTCTTACGACAATTCTACTGATGAGGCTTTTCGGGTAACTCTTACAGAAGACGCCAGTCTATCAGTCAGACATGTCTTTTACTTTCGGGAGACGCTTCCAGACAGGGTAGGTGACAACCGTTGCTACCACCGCGCTGCTTCCGAAACCGATGGTAGAGCTAAGTTCGGTACCAACCACCGACTGCCAAACAAATTCAATCAGGAGAGCACAAAGTCCAAACGCGGCCACCCACACGATGAGGAGGACCCACCCACTCAGCTGAATTACCATCTCTATTGCAACTAACTGTTTACAAAGTGCCAGCAATTTATGCAGCAATTTCATACTAACTTTCTGCTGTAGTTTGGCATCAATCTTTTGACTCTTACACCGGTCGACCAGCCTTGCGTGCTGTATTCTATCGGTTGCCCAGTGGAGGCCACATTTATGCTAATCCATAGACGTATTTTGGCTATGAGCGGTAGTGAGTCGGCCCACAACGTTTGGAAAAATCCTGTTGGGCGTCTCTTGAGTCTTCTCGTCGGTATGAGCCTCATAGCGGGTGTACTGACGCTGTATCCGCAGTCTCGGCCCGTGGTCACATGGAGTGTTCCAGTGTGTCTCATTTGCTGGGGTGTAACTCGGTTCTACCTCTACGGGGTAGGGGACACTCCAACATCGGCTGCAGGCTGTCTGCTGATACTTGGTGGTTTCAGTCGGGGTGGCTCCTCGATTATTCGAGGTGGTCGATCCGTCCCGAGAAGTCCAGCTGCCATGCGCTCCCGTTCTGTTCGATCCGGGTGAGGCCACACAGCGGCGCGTCGACGCCGTCGGTCGAGCCGACCAAGCCGCGAGTCACACCGCCGATCGTCAGCCCGTGGCCGACCATCAGGACCCGCCCGTCGTGGGCGTTGGCGATCTGCCGAGCGGCCTCGCCAGCCCGCCGTTCGGCCTCCCCGTGGTCCTCGGGGAACCCCGGCTCGACGCACGGCTCGTGATCCGACCGCAAGGGATCGAAGTAGTCGACCAGGGTCCGACGGGAGAGCGTTTCGGGCTCGCCCTCGAACCACGCGGCGTTGCGGTGCTCGCCGAGGCCGGGCTCCAGCCACGCCCCGCCGCCGAGTTCGCCGCAGATCTCGGCGGTCGTCTGGACCGTCCGGAGGAACGGCGAGCAGTAGATCGCCTCGAAGTCGACCCCGTGGTCGGCGAAAAAGCGCCCGACGCGCCAGGCCTGCCACCGACCGAGCTCCGTGAGTCCCGGATCGTGCACCCGGTCGGCGGTCAGCTCCCAGTCGGGGTCGACCGTATCCTGTCGCTGTCCGTGTCGTACGACCCAGACCGTCTGTGCCATGTGATCGTCATACACGGGACGGTATAACTACTTGTTGGCGTTCACGGCCAGCGGAGCGTCCGGCGCGGGACGTGGTTACTGATACCATCAGTCGACCCCGTTGCCCATCGGTGTTTCTTTGCGTACGTCTCCGGTATGTCTCCGTATGACTGACGATGCGCCCGTTCGAGTCGGGGTTCTGTCGCTCCACACGAGCAAAGAGACGAAGGCAATCCTCAACGCGGTCGAAGACCTGGGTCACGAGCCGGTGTGGCTCCGCCGGGAAAACACCGCCATCAGCATCGAAGACAGCGAGGTCACCCTCGAACCCGACGTCGACATCATCGCCAACCGCCTGCTGCTGTCGAATACCGAGGAGCCAGCCGAAGGACTGGGACTCGCCACGACCTTCGAGCGGATCCGCCCGATGCTCAACACCCCTAACGCCGTGTTGGGTGCGATCCACAAGTTCGCCACCGGCGCGACGCTGGCCGACTGGAACATCCAGGTGCCCGACGCGCTGCTCGCGCTGTCGAACGACCGGCTCAACGAGGGCCGCGAGCGGTTCGGCGACGTCGGCGTCTACAAAACGGC
>JAWOEO010000121.1:0-3040 GCA_046482755.1 Halohasta sp.
GCGTCGATGCCGAGATGGAGCCCGCGGTCGGCCAGCCACTCGGCGGCTTCGCGGGTGAGATACGGGTGGTCGAAATACCGGTCGGTCTCCCAGTGGTCGTCCCAGCCGGTGCGGACGACCAGCAGGTCGACCGCCTCGCCGAGGTCGCCGTCGAGCGCCGCGGTGAGCGTCTCGACGTCGATTTCGGCCCGCGGGTCGAGCGGTCGACAGTCGGCCAGTCGGGCGGCGAATTGGAAGGTGTCGACCGGTAGTTCGTCGATCGTCGCCCCGTCGGCGAGCATGTGGGCCGGCGCGTCGACGTGGGTGCCGGCGTGGGAGTCGACATCGATCGCGGTGGTTCGGTAGCCGTCGGTCTCGACGGTGGCGGTCGGCTCTACCCGGATCGGTGGGGTGCCCGGATAGACGCTCATCCCCGGTTCGATGGGATGAGAGAGATCGTAGCTGGTCATGAGTCGACTCCCACTGGGGCCCCCAAGGAGGTTACCCTCCGGCTACGCGGTAGTAGTCGGCGACTACTCGGCGTGATCCAGAAACGCCAGCGCGCCCCGAGTGTTGAGTTTCGCCTCCTCGCGGCCCTTCTCGTCGCCCCAGATCTCGGTGAACTCCGTGTGGTCGGCGAAATACTGGATCACGGCCGCGTCGTCGACCAGTTCGTCGCGGCGCTGGCGGACCGCCTCGACCCACTCGACCAGCGAGCGCTTGTAGCCGTCGAGTAGCCGCTCGTCGTAGGTTCGGGGCCCGAAGTGGGCGAAACAGAGCAGTTCTGGATCGAGCGACTGGATGGTCGAGACATCGTCGAGACACTGGTCGACCTCGAACTGCGGCGGCGGCGAGGTGACCCGGATCTCATCGCGGTCGGGGACGTAGAGCCCCGCGGCATCGGCGGTGAAGACGACGCCGGTGTCGGTTTCGAGGACGTGCTGATGGGGGGCGTGGCCGGGAGCCTCGTGGGCCGTGAGGCGCAGGCTTCCGAGGTCGACATCGTCGCCGTCTTCGAGTCCCCGGATCCGGTCGTCGGGGATCGGTTTCGGCTCGGTGTAGTAGTCCCACATCTCGCCGACGGCGGCCTTGGTGCCTTCGACCAGTCGCTGGGGGTCGACGAGGTGGCGGACCGCCCGCTCGTGGATCAACACCTCGGCCTCGGGGAACCTCTCGGCGAGAAAGCCCGCACCTCCCGCGTGGTCGAGGTGGGCGTGGGTCGGGATGATGTAGGCGAGGTCCTCGACCCCGCGTTCGTCGAGGGCGTCGACGATGTACTGGCGGTTCGTGCCGAGGCCGGTATCGACGAGCGCCGGCCGGTCGCTATCGAGGATGTAGACCGAGCCGTAGCCTGCGACGTCGTACATACCGGTGTCGACGGAGTAGATGGGTCGGTCGTCGATCTGGATGCAGTCGCCGGGTGCCATAGCTACGGGGCCGCCCGGCAGGGAGTTAACGGTTCGGTACCGTCTCGGGCGGACCGGTACCGAGTGCCTACTCGACGTAGACGGCCCCGCGCATCCCGAGTGTTTCGTGGGGGGTACATCGGTAGGGGTAGGTTCCCGACTCCTCGAAGGTGTGGCTGTAGGTGTGGCCCTCGGTGTTGACGAGGTCGCTCTCCAAGGGCCCGCGTTCGTCGCGCGAGACGACGTCGTGGCCGCCGCCGCGACCGTTCCACTCCCAGACCACCGTCGTTCCCGGCGAGACGGCGATCGCCGCCGGATCGTAGCCGTACTGCTCGTAGCCCACGGTGACGGTCACCTCCTCGCGGTCGGTCCAGTCGACGGTCTCGGTGTAGTTGTTGACGCCGTCGAACCACCCGTCGTAGTCGGGCTCCGCGTCGAGATACTCGCGGTCGGCTGCCGGATCGTCGTCGGCCCCGTCGCCCCCGCCGGACGAACAGCCCGCCAACAGCGTGATCGCCACGGCTCCCGTTGCCCCGATGACTGCCCGTCTGCGATGTGTGTCGCCCATCACCACACGGTAGGCGGCGGGCGAAAAAACTCCTGTAGGGCGTTCTCAAAAATCGGTAACGCCCGACGCGAAGGCGATCTCCTCGCGGGTCGTCGACTCCCCGTAGAGGAACTCCGTGTGGTCGACGGCGTACTCGCGGTGATCCTCCTCGATGTAACCGAGGGCGTCCGCGACGAGCACGGGTTTGAAATCCCGGAGGCCGGCGCTGCCAGCAGTGTGGAACACACAGACGTTGGCGAGCGTCCCACAGAGTAGCAAGGTATCGATGCCGTGAGCCCGGAGCCACCCCTCCAACTCGGTTCGGTAGAAGGCGTCGTAGGTGTGTTTGACGACGACGTGATCGGCCGCGTCGGCCGGGAGTTCGTCGACGACCTCGGCCTCCCAACTGCCTTCGAGGACGTGTTCGCCCCAGCGGTCGAACTCGTCGTAGTAGTGGGCGTCGTCGAACTGGTCGGGCGGGTGGACGTCACGCGTATAAATAACGTGAGCGCCGGCGTCGTGGGCCCGGTCGACCAGTTCGGCGACCGGGTCGATGGCGGCCTCGCTGTCGGGGGCATACAGCGAACCATCGAGGTGACAAAAGCCGTTCTGCATGTCGACGACGACGAGCGCGGTCGTGGCCGGATCGTATGGCATGGCCGACAGTTGTCGACTCGATCACATAAACCCTCCCGGCGGGGTGGAGGAGCGTTCACATACCAGACAAATACCGAATGACATATACTATCCACGTCTGTGTTCGGTACATGGACGCGCACACCTACCGGGACCGCGTCGAGCAAGCGGTGCTCGACGAGGGGTACGAACCGTTCGATGCCGGGCCGGTCACCGACTTCGAGCCGGTCTGGCACGACCGCACCGAGGACCCGACGATCGGTGTCACCGACGTCTTCGTCACCATTGCCGACGACGCTGCGGTCGACGCGTCGGTCGTCGCCGACATTGCCGAATCGTTCCGCGGGATGTTGACCGACTGGTCGCCGGCCGACCCCGGCTCGATGCAGAACCGCTTCGGCTACGTCGTCTTCCCCGTCGCCGACCCCGACGATTCGCTCGTCGAGTTCGCCACCGAGGAGTACACCGTCGC